>PAZO01000021.1 GCA_002715665.1 Chloroflexota bacterium
ACAAGATTTAATTTCTTGCATAAATAAAAAAGTGAATAATTTTGATAAGTATAATAACAAAAATATAAGACAAGAAATAAAAGAAATAAAAGACGAATGGCTCGGAGAATGGCAAAGCAAGTTACACTCTGATGAAACTCCTCTTAATCCATATAGAATTGTAAATGATTTGATGCAAACAGTAGATCTTAATAATACAATCATGACCCACGATGCTGGTAGTCCAAGGGATCAAATAGTCCCTTTTTGGGAATGCACTTCTCCAAAATCTTACATTGGATGGGGCAAAACTACTCAACTAGGATACTCATTAGGAGTAATCATGGGAGCAAAACTAGCAAACCCTGAGAAATTATGTATAAACATTATGGGCGATGCTGCTATAGGAATGGTTGGGATGGATATTGAAACTGCAGTAAGAAATAACATAGGGATACTTACAATTGTATTAAATAACGGCGCAATGGCTATAGAAAGACCTTCAATGCCAATTTCAATAGAAAAATATAAAGCACATTCTCAGGGCGGAAATTACAAACAAGTTGCTGAAGCATTAGGTGGATGGGGAATAAGAGTAAGCAAACCCGAAAAGATTATCAGCGCACTAAAAGAAGCAATAAGTATTACCGAGTCTGGAAAACCAGCACTTGTAGAATTTATAACTAAAGAAAACTTTGATTTTTCCAAGTATGAATAATATTATTGTAAAGGATTTATTTGAGATACTCCCTCTAAAAATGAAGATCTGAATTGTATTCCCCATTTACCTTTGATTTTTGTAACTATCCATAATGTTACAAAATTATGATATTCTCTGTTTTCTTTATTTCTTCTAGATTGATGAATAGTTAAATGAACTTTATCATCTGAAGATTGTATTGCTTTAATATCTAAAGTTATCGTTTTACCCCAGCCCTCTTTTTCTAAATCTGATGTTTGTTTGTCAAAGCCTTTAAGAAAATCTTCAGCAACATAAAATATTGAAAAAGTATTTTTCCACAATCTTACATGAGGAAAATGCATAGCTTCGATACATATTTCTCTATTTCTTTCGTTAAAACCTTTTTCCCAATACATACATAAATCTATGGCTTCTTGTTCGTGATTTTTATTATTATTCATTGACAAAATTGCACTCTTAATTCAAAGGTTTTATCTTACTATTATCTTTTGGAATTATAGATTTAATTTCAGCTTTTGGTTTTGATAAAAACAAATCAAAATCATCTACATATTGTTTATAAGTTTTGCCGAAATAAGTTTCAAAAGCTTTTTCGAAACCTAGTTTTTCGAGTCCATCGTAAAATTCATATATTTTATCTTCCCCAACTTGATGTACCAGGTAAGCTACAAACCACATTCCCACCTGATATGGGATAACCCACCCATCATCAGTTGTATAATTATATAATTTTTTACCTCCATTAAAATATTGATCTATTACATTTCCTTGCCCTGTACCTTTATCTGACCAAAGTGCACCTTCAAGTTCTATAGATAAATGATCTTTATTGGCTTCTGGGTGCCGTGAGTATTCCAAATGAGAAATATAAGTAGCAGTTCCTTCGCCCCACCATTGTGTTTTTTTATTTTTATCTTCACCTGTTCTGTCTCCTAGGAGTTTCTCAAATTCATCTCCTGAATAAGTGCCCGAAATATTAGAGTGTTGGAATATATGGAACATTTCATGGATGATAGTTGCTCTATAACCTATAAGATCCCACTCATTTTTTCCATGAGTTCTGGTTATGTGCAAATAGAATCCATCCGTGGGTCGTGTGCCTCCTAGTGCATTTCCTGTAACTTTTCCATCTTGTGTTGTGAAAAGGCACAAACCATAATCACATCCGTGCATTTTAGGATTGTAATTATTTGGATTACATTTCCCATTATTATATCCGTTAACTCTCCCACTATTATGATGTTCTTTTAAATGTGCACAATATACTTTTTCTAATTCAATTGCACTATCTACATTGTCTTCGTCAAGAATAGCAATGTATATAGGCCCGGCATCTTCCCAGTTTGTTTGAGGTTTGTTTGTAAAAAATACAGTTTCAGAAACTGCCACCCATTTTTCTACCATATCAATTTTATCCTGAGCTACGGTTGAAGCTATAAAATAAGTTATATCAAGTTTGTTAGATGTTGATTTTGAATTTTTAGCCTCTGCTTCACTTTTAGCTTTAGCCTCTGCTTCAATTTTGGCTTTAGCCTCTGCTTCAATTTTGGCTTTAGCCTCTGCTTCAATTTTGGCTTTAGCTTCTGCTTCACTTTTAGCTTTAGCCTCTGCTTCAATTTTGGCTTTAGCCTCTGCTTCACTTTTGGCTTTAGCCTCTGCTTCACTTTTAGCTTTAGCCTCTGCTTCACTTTTGGCTTTATCCTCTGCTTCACTTTTAGCTTTAGCCTCTGCTTCGTCTTGTACTTGTTGATATTGAGTATTCTTATCTGTTTGTTCATTTATTATAGGATCCGTAACTTCAGATGAGCTTGAACAAGCAAGAATTAAAATTGGTAATAAAATTAAAAATATTTTTAATTTGAATTTATACATAATTTTTTATTTATACACTTTAATTGAAAATAGGTTTGTAATGTTTACAGATCAAACAAATATTATTTAGGCATTATGACACGAAATTAATCTCTTAACAATTAGTTATGAAAAAAGATCAGATTGAGATAAAAAAACTATTTTCTTTTTTTCGAAGTGTTGATTTTTTCAAGTATGAATAATATTTCTGATATAATACTAAATCTGTAAGTATGTAGTTTTCTATGGTCAGAAATATGTCTTATGGTTTTTTGATAGCTCATTAACTATTAAGGTAATCACAATACATACTTGCAGACTAAGAATAATTGATAAGCTATATTATTTTACAAATATTTCTAAGCCGAGATTTTTGTAATGTGAGCCTAATATAGTTTGATAGGACTAAAGGTTAATACTTTTAGTCCTATTTTTTTAAAGCAAAGAATTATAACTATTAAGTAAAAATATACCAAAAAGTGTATTATATTAAACAATTACTAAATGAGGTTGATTGTGAAAATTGATGAAATACATATATTTCATGTTGCAATGCCATTAAAAGATCCATGGATTACTGCTTATGGCGCAGATTTTGATACACATTCAATTTTATTAAAATTAATAAGTGGAAATAATATCGCTTGGGCAGAAACTTGTTCGCTAGAATTACCAACTTATTCTTCAGAAAGTGCTAATTCTGTTTTTCACAACATCAGTGAAGTGTTTTCCCCAAAAATATTGGGTAACGATTATGAAAGTTCAGAGCAATTAAATAATGACTTGAAAATTTATAAAGGAAATCCATTTGCAAAAGCAGGATTAGATATTGGTTGGTGGTGCTTACTTAGCCAAACAAACAACCTTCCGTTACATGATTTGTTTGGCGGAAAAAGAAAACAAGTTATAGCAGGAGCTGATTTTGGAGTTGAAGATAGCATTGACATATTAATAGAAAAAATACAGGTGGCTGTAGATAACAATGCTCCACGAGTCAAATTAAAAGTAAGAAAAGGATGGGATCTTGAAGTACTAAAGGCAGTGAAATCTACTTTTCCTGACACTTTATTCCATATAGACTGTAATTCAGGCTACACTCTTGAAGATATAGATTTTTTTAAATCTATTGATGCTATGGGATTAGCTTTTATAGAACAACCTTTAAGTAATGAAGATATATTTGATCACTCAAAACTAGCTAGAGAAATTGACACACCAATTTGCCTTGATGAATCTATAAACAGTGTAGATAGAGCAAGGCAGGCAATAGAAATTGGAGCTTGTGAATATATAAATATAAAACCTGGAAGAGTAGGTGGAATAACAAATTCATTAAAAATCAATGAAATATCTGAGCAAGCTGGAATCCCTGTATGGATAGGAGGAATGCTTGAAAGTGCATTAGGAGTGGCTATTTGTATTGAGCTAGCAACTTTAGATAATTTTACTTATCCTGGTGATTTATTTCCTTCTAGTAGATTTTATGCTAATGATCTATTTGAACCTTATAATGAATTCAAATCCCCATATTTGTTTGATCCTATTACAAATTTACCCAAACCTAATGAAAAGCTATTAAAAAAATTTACTGTAAAAGAAAAACATTTACAGACTCGTACTTAATGATAATTATGCTACCAAAGATGGAATTTAATTGATTGATTTCTCTATATCTATTTTTTGTATATAGGTTGAATTGATTCGAAATTTTTTAAATATTTTTTNAAATAATTATTTAAAAATAATCCTCGTGANGCTAAAAAGACTATATGAGATNTCCANAGACCNTAATTCCCCCANGATTTTGTTAAAAAATATGTNAGTAATAAAAATATTATNGTTGAANATATTACAGTATTTCTCATTTCTTTTGTTTTTANCATNCCTGAAAAAGTGCTATCTAATTGAAATGCTANAACTGAAACNANGGGTATTATGCTTANTATANNTATATATTTGTAACTNTCTAATCTAACTANTTCTAAATTGGTAACTAAATTAATTATATTTTNCCCAAATANTAAATATATNAAAGTAAATANTAATCCAGTNAATANNGCTGATATTAAAGCATTGTGATAAANAGATTTGAATTTNGNNATGTTNTTTGATCCTATATACTCTCCNATTAATGGNGCTGAAGCNCGNGTTGGNCCNTCAATNGTCATNAATGAGAAAAATATGAATTGTAAGAAAATNCCATTAGANGCTAACACNGTTGNTCCTAATTTACTNGATATATATGTGGTGANTAAATAAACTGTTTGAAGAAGAAGTGTTCTNATCATCAAATCACCAAATGAACTTCCTAATANNATAATATCNTTTTTAGGAAGTAATTTATTNATTGANAAATTTATATTTCTTTTTTTTAAATTTATTGGTATTTCAATGGCAATATAAATCAAACTTAACCACTGCGATATTATTGTTGCATAACCAATTCCATTTAATTTTGTTTCAAAAAAATTAGTAAATAATAAAACAAAAATTATGTGAGATACTCCCATTAAAGTCCATGTTCTGAATATTACTTTGGGTTTTTTAATTCCAAGAAACCATGCACTTAGAGTCATGATAATTAAGTGAGGTCCTACTCCNAGAATTTTAATGTAAAAATATTCTGTAGAGATTGTTTCAATTTCTGAACTTTGGTCAAATATTAAGGAACATAGAATCCAAATTGGTTTTTGAAAAATGAAAATAAGAATTGAAATTGTAACCATAAATAAAATACTAGTTATTAATACTTCTGCTATTTTATCTAATTTATTTTCACCATCTTTTTGAGAAGTAAATCCAATGATGGCCATTCCTAATGAACCAAAAATCCAATAAAAATTGCTTACTATATTATTTCCATATGCAAGAGAGGCAAGATAGTTTTCATTTTCAAAGTGGCCAGCTATAGAAATATCTATTATATTTACAACTGGATCCCACAACGTGCCTAGAAGGATGGGTAAAGCTATAGCCCAAATAGTTTTTATTTCTTTTAGATTCATATTGTTGATATTAGTCTCATAAACAAGACCACTAATATTACTACTAAAGCTACAAACTTTAAGTAAAATTGGATTTTATCTATCTTTTTTGGTTTCTTATCACTCATACATTATTATCAGAGTTTTATCTAATTATATTATTTGGTCTTTTTAGTCTGTAATGATCTCGCAAAGTGTTTCCTTCATAATCGGTTCGAAAAATACCTTTTTTTTGTAATAATGGGACAACTTCTTCAATAAATACATCAAGCATTTTAGGTAGTACTGGTGGCATTAAATTAATCCCATCTGCAACTCCATCTAAAAGCCAGTCTTCTATTAAATCTGCTACTTGTTCAGGTGTTCCTGAATATACATAATGACCTCTTGCAGTAGCCATTTTTGATAATAATTGCCTCATTGTTAGATTTTCTTTTTTTACCATACCTACAATTACTTCTGTTCTGCTTCGAGCAGATTCAACAGTCGAAGGATCAGGAAAATCTGTTGGTAAAAGAGGTTTATCCAAAGGTAAATGAGAGAAATCTGCGCCACCAAATCTAGATGACAGTCTTGCTAAGCCTTCGTTGGTATCAGATAAATCATTTAACTCTTTGCTATAACGTTGAGCTTCTATTTCAGTAGGTGCGATAATTGGACTTAGCCCAGGTAATATCAGGCATTGACTTTGGTCACGTCCAATCGATTTAACTCTTGATTTCAAATCAGCATAGAAAGACTGAGCTGTAGATTTTTCCATATGAGCAGTAAAAACGGCTTCCGCATATTTTGACGCAAAATTACGACCAGTTTCTGAGGACCCAGCTTGTACTAATACTGGCCATCCTTGAGGACTTCTTGGAATATTTAATGGTCCTTTGACATTATAATTATTGCCTTTATGGTTAATTGAACGCACACGATCAGTATTTAAAGATTCTCCTTTAATTTTATCGCTCATAATAGCATCATCGGACCAGCTATCCCACAGAGATTTTGCAACTTCCATAAATTCATCTGCTCTTGCATAACGCTCGCTATGACTAAGTTGTGTTTCGTAACCAAAGTTTTGAGCTGCAGTTGCTGACCATGAAGTAACAATATTCCAGCCTATTCTACCATTACTAATATGATCCAATGAAGAAAATTGTCTAACAAGATTAAATGGTTCTGTATAAGTTGTAGATGCTGTCGCTATTAACCCAATATTATTTGTTGATATGGATAATGCTGCTAAAGCAGTTAAAGGTTCTAAGGCTATCTGTGCACCCCCGCCTTGAAAAGCAAGTTGATCAGCTAAAAAAATCGAATCAAAAAGACCTTTTTCTGCACGTTGCGATAAATCTTGTAAGTATCTTATATCAGTAGAAGAAAGTTTTGATGAGTCAGGATGTCGAGAAGAAGCCTCATGATGACCTTTACCATTAATAAATAAATTGAGATGTAATTGTCTTTTCATAAATTTTTGTCACTCATAATTAAATTATTATAACTGTAAGAGTCAAATATAACTCTCTAGTTATAAGGATTTTAATCAATTACTTTACCTAAGTTTCAGAAAATTTTGTTATAAAACTATATAAATGAATTTTTAAGTATCTTTGCCTCTTCTTACTGCTTTCCCGGGTAATTTCCCTGTATGAATATTGTTTTTAATAACAAAATCTCCATTTACAATTACATGCTCAATACCTTCAGAAAGTTGTCTTGGATTAGCTTTAGTTGCAGGTACGTTTACTTCAGACAAATCAAATACAATAAGGTCAGCATCATAATTATCTAATACGAATCCTTTAGATTTTAATCCTAATCTTTGAGCAGGAAAGGATGACATTTTTTTTATCCCTTGTTCTAAAGTGATAAATTTATCATCTCTTGCATATTCAGAAATTATTTTAGTAAATGTTCCATATGTTCTCGGACTAGGATGATCTCCAAATAATATTGAGTCAGAAGCAATCATACCGGATGGATGTTTTACAAATTCATGTAAAGTTTGAGGGTTTGCACCTAGACCAACATATGAAATCCCCAAATTTTCATCTATTAATAAATCAAACATAGCATCTGCTGGATTTTGATTTTTAATTTCTGCTATTTCTTTAACTGATAAACCATCGAATTTTTTATTATGTGACTTTTTAAAATTTGTTAACCAAGTAGTTGCAAAATTTCGAGAAATTTCTTTGGCTATTTTTTTTCTGGATTTCGAAGATTTCAAATGTTCTATTAATATTTCAGGACCGCCATCTTTTGTCCAATGTGGTAATAAAATAGTTAAAGTAGTGCCTGAATATGGGTAAGTATAACAATCAAAAGTTACATCCATTCCATTAGATCTTGCATCTTCAACCAAACCTAAATAATCTGTATACTTTCCATTGGCAATGTTTTTTTCATGTACATACATCATCTTTTGATAGTAGTGTGTTAGATGTAAAGGTAAATCTGATTTGAGTGATATTTCTAACGCTTCCTCAAATGGAGCTAATATATTTTCTGGACTAGCAAGAGAAGCTCTTGTATGAGTATGGTAAATCCCACCAAGCTTTGCAGCCTCTTTGCCTAATTCTATTAGTTCTTTTGTACTAGCAAAAGCCCCAGGCGCATAATCAAGCCCTGTTGAAAATCCCCATGCACCTTCTTCCATACATTCTCTTAAAACAGATTTCATATTTTCAATTTGATTTGTTGATGCTACTTTATCATTCCAACCAACGCCCCAAATTCTTAGAGGTCCATTACCGATTATACAGGCAATATTTATCGCAACATTATTGTCTACTTTATTTAGATATTCAAGAGTTTTTAACCAATCAGGAGGAGCTGGAGGATAATCATTCAATCCTGAGTCTAGCCATATATATCGTTCTAATTCTGATTTATTTTTAAACGGTACTGGCGAAATTCCATCAATTCCTATAAGTTCTGTAGTCACTCCTTGGAATACTTTCGGTTTATGTTCAGGTTCTCCAAATATTGTTAATCCAGTATGAGAGTGTAAATCAATAAATCCAGGTGAAATTATTTTATCTTTACAATCAACAATAATATCTGCTTCTATTGAATCTGAATTATTCCTGATAACGGATAATTTATTATTTTCAACAAACACTGATCCGTAAAAACCAGGATTTCCTGTTCCGTTAATGATTAATCCATTTTTTAAAAGTATTTTTTGACTCATAATATCTATTTATTATTTAAGTTAATCTTCCATTTGGGAAATTTACCCAAGAAGACATTTCATGTGGTAAATTAACCGGATCTGAAGCACACACATGTTTTTGGTTTAATTGTTTTGTTTCAGTCACTCCAATAAAACTTAAGGTACTTGCATACTCATCTTCAAGAATTTCAAGAGATCTTATTAATCCCGTTTCCCCTCCTGCTGCTAATCCCCAGCATTGAAGTTTACCTATGGCAACACAATCTGCGCCTAAAGCAATAGCTTTAGCTATATCGCTTCCTCTTTGAACTCCGCCATCAATAACAATTTTTGCTTTTTTGTTTACTACTTCAACTATTTCAGGAAGCATGTCCATAGTGCCTAAATTATAATCTAATTGTCTTCCTCCATGATTTGATACCCATATTACTTCAGCTCCATGATCCAAGGCTATTTTAGCGTCCTCTTTAGTTGCTATTCCTTTTATAATCAGTGGAAGATTAGACATATTATTAATTCTATCTAATGTATCCCAAGTAACTGATGCTGCATGTATTGGATTAAATGCTATCCTTGTCGATCTTGCATCATACTTACTTAACATAGGTCTTTCTCTTCTGCTTAATCTGGGTGTGTCCACAGTTATACATAAAGCTTTGTATTCAGCTTCNACTGCTCTTGANACCATATCTTGAGTCCATTTTTCATCTCCATGAATATACAGTTGGTATATTTTAGGATTTGGAGCCGCTTTTGCTATAGTTTCAAGGTCAGGTTCACTAACTGAACTTATAACATCAAATACATTAAATTTGTGAGCTGCTNTTGTAGCGACTGAAGCTCCATCTTTTGTGAAATGTTGTTGAGATCCAATTGGTGCTAGTAAAACTGGGATTCTTAATTTTACTCCTAAAATCTCAGTACTTGTATCAACCGACGAAGTATCAATTAAAACCCTGGGTTTAAATGCAAGTTTATCGAATGCTAATCGATTTCTACGCATTGTAGTTTCAGATTCAGCACCTCCAACCAAATAATCCCAAGGGCCTTGTTCAAGATTATCTCTTGCTATTTGGATTATTTCTTGGTTAGTTTGTATTTCTTCGAAATTCAAAGTATTCACTAATTAAGAATTTACTTTTGAATTTATAAATGCATATATTGCTTGATTAAACTCTTCAGTTTGCTCTCTAAAAGGATAGTGACCAGATTTGTTAAAAATATACATTCCAGAATTTTCAACATTTGGCAAAATNAAATTTAAACAATTAATGCCAATTGGATTCCATATTGCCGAAGGATCGTATATTGACCACACAACTAAGGTGGGGACTTTTAATCTACCAGCCTTAATCCATGCATGAGTTTGATTTTGTTTGTCTAAAAGATCNTCTAAAAATGCAGGATAAAGTTCCTGAGCTTTAGCTTGAGCCTCTTTAAATTTATCTGTAGAAGTGTAATCTAATATTCCGCTTATCCATTGATCAGTAATATGATCAGTTCCATAAGAATTTTGAGCCATGGAATAATGAATTCTTTCTCTTGGATCTGAAATTGATTTTGCTCTTTGGGCTACTTCTTCGTAAAAAGATATATTTTCCATTAAAGTTGCACTGTCGATTATAACAATAGATTTTGCAAGATTTGGGTATTCTAAAGCCATTCTTGTTACCATATATCCACCTCTTGAGTGTCCAATAAGATGAGCATCTGATATACCTAATGTTTCCATAAATTCCGCAGCATGTTTTATTTGCCCTCCCATGAAGTAATCTTCATTGATTTTTGGATTGTCAGTATACCCCTGTCCTAATTTATCAAATGCATAGACATGATATTTTTCTGCAAAAGTATCAAAATTCTTACTCCATGCTTCGGCACTTGATGAATTTCCGGCGGCAGCTCCATGAATTAGAACCATTGGATCTCCGGAGCCAGCTTCAAAATATCTTGTGTTTATTCCATTTACATTTACATATTTAGCTTTTGATATATCCATGTGTCCCTCCAAAATTTAATTATATGAATTGATGAAAAATTTATAATATGTTTATAATCAAAGTATAAAATTAATGGTGATGTATGAGCAAGACAGGATTATCAGCAATATGGCACGATACAACTCAAAAATTTGAAGTTACTGAACTTCCCATTACAGAAACAGAGTCTGATGCTATAAATATTAGAGTAGAAGCAACTAGTGTATGTGGGTCTGATCTTCATATTTGGAGAGGAGATGGAATTCCTGAAGAGGAAGGGCCTCGAGATCCATTTGTTTTTGGGCATGAAATGATGGGCTCTGTTGCAGAACTTGGTAGTAAGATCAAAACAGATTCTCTCAAACAACCTTTAAAAGAAGGAGATAGGGTAGTTTATACTTATTATTTTCCTTGTCAAAATTGTTATAACTGTATCAGGGGAGAATTTGGAGGATGTAAATTTAGAAGAACATACCCAACTACAGATTATTGTAGTGGAGGTTTTGCGCAATATTATTATCTAAGAAACCCTCAATTCGTATTTAAATTACCAGATGAAATAAATAATGCAGCAGCAGCTCCGATTAATTGCGCATTGGCTCAAGTTATTGAAGCTTTTAGAATTTCAGATTTTAGGTTTGGTGATAATGTTGTAATTCAAGGTGCAGGAGGTCTTGGAATAAATGCTTCGGCAGTAGCTTCTGATATGGGAGCTAATCAAGTTATTGTAATTGATGGGCAAAAACCAAGATTAGAATTAGCTAAAAAATGTGGAGCAACTGATATTATNGATATTAACGAATATACTACTGTTCAATCTAGGGTAGAAAGAGTAAAAGAATTAACTAATGGTATCGGGGCTGACATTGTTATNGAACTAGTAGGATTTCCTGCAGCCGTAGAAGAAGGAATACAAATGTGTCGTATGAGAGGTACTTACCTGGAAGTTGGACATATTTCTCCNAATAGTATGATAAATGTTGATGTTCAGCAATTAGTATCTAACCAAATTAGATTTTATGGTATTCAGCATTATGATCCATGGATATTACCTAATGCTATAGATTTTCTTTTAAGAACAAAAAACAAATATCCTTTGATGGATGTTGTTTCTCATGAATTCCCTATTACAAAAATCGAAGATGCATTTAAAACTGCTGAATGGCTTGGTAATTCAAGAGGAATAGAAGTAACAAGGGCAATTGTAACCCCGTAAAATATAAATTTAACTATAAGAGGTTTAACATGAGTGTAAGAAAAATAGAAATTAAAGATAAATCATTATTTGCTGATGGAAAAGTTTTTGGCGAAAATGGACAATATTACAAGATTGATGGGACAATTGAATTTGCAGTTGATCCAAACAATAAAGTAAATGAATCAATTACTGATTTAAAACTTGCTCCAACAAATTCTGACGGACGAGTTATTTTCACGTCGAAATTTTCTTTAATAACACCTTCAGATGAAAATTTGGGCAATAACAGATTAGTTGTTGATATTGTGAATAGAGGTCGTCCTCTTATTCATAGTAATTTTAATCGGGTTGATTTATTTAACAACGAAGAAGGAGACGGATTTTTATATAATAACGGATATTCAGTTTTGTCACTTGGATGGCAATGGGATGTNATAGAAGACGACAATTTATATGGCTTAAGAGCTCCCTTTGCTCAAATAAATGAAACAGGATTTAGGGGAGAAACTGTNGTTGAAATTAGACCTAATAGTGTAGAACAAACATATCTTTTAGCTAATCGAATTCATACTCCAAATACACCAATTGATATTAATGACCCCAATGCTAGATTAACTGTGAGAGACTGGGAAGATGGCCCTGATACCAAAATACCAAGAGATGAATGGATGTTTGCAAGTAAGACTGATTTAGGAATAGAACCAGGGAATGAATATATTTTCATGGAAAAAGGATTTCAACCAGGTAAAATTTATTATTTAGCATATACACCTTCCATAGCTCCTGTTGTGGGAGTAGGGATGTTAGCAGTTAGAGATGTTGCTTCATTTTTCAAGTCAAGTTCAAATCTTAATCCAAGAAATAAGTCTTTTGATAAAGTTTTTGGATTTGGTATTTCTCAGACAGGAAGAATGCAAAGACACATGCTTTATTTGGGTCTGAATTTAGATGAAGAAGGGAATATTGCTTATGATGGCCATATAGTTCATGTAGCTGGAGCTAGAAGAGGAGAATTTAATCATAGATATGCACAACCTTCACAACAATCAGCTCCTGGATTTGGCCATATGTTTCCATTTGCTGACGAAGAAATGAAAGATCCATATTCTGATATTGTAGATGGTCTTTTTAATAATTTAAGAAAAACTAATAGTGTTCCAAAAGTGTTTTACACTAATTCTTCAGCTGAATATTGGAGAGGTGATGGTGCAAATATGCACATTCATCCNATTGAAGAAAAAGATCTAATTGAGGCGCCAGAATCAAGGATGTATCATTTTTCTGGAACACAGCATGGCGCAGGTACTTTGGCCCCTGACGATGTTGGCCCTGACGGTTCAGTGGGTATGTATAAATTTAACGTTGTTGATTATAGACCTTTATTAAGAGCTAGTTTAATTAATTTAGATAAATGGACTACAGATGATATCCTTCCTCCNCCCAGCAGTTGTCCACGTATAAGTGATGGAACAGCTATAAAACCAGAAATATTAATAGACAAAGTTAAAAATGTTATTGATATTAATACTCCAGATCCAGAAAAAGTTTGGCTCATCAGAAGAGTTGATATGGGAAAAAGAGCACATGAAGGGATTGGAAGATTTCCAGCTGAAGAATTTGAAACTTATCAGAATTTTGTTTCTAATATCGATGATGATGGAAATGAAACGGGTGGTATAAGGTTACCTGATCTAACTGTTCCATTAGGAAGCCATTTTGGTTGGAACTTAAGACACCCAGATACTAAAGAACCTGACCAACAAATAGCCATGCAAGGAATTTCAATATTTTTTGAAACATCAAAAGAAAATAGAGAAAACAAAAGTGATAATAGGCTATCTATTCAAGAAAGATATCAATCAAAACAAGATTTTATAGATAAAGTTAAGGAAGAAACTAATAAGTTACTACAACAAAATTATATTATTAAAGATGATTTTGATATTGTCGTTGAAGCTTGTGAAGAAAGATATGATGTATTAATTTCTGGAAAGTTAAAAAATGAGGATAAATAATGAAAGTAATAGGTTCAGGCGATTTTAAATATGAATTAGTAGATACTTGGCCAAAAATGCCAAAGTACTGGGAATTTGGAATAGCATCAGATGTATATGTAAATTCGACTGATGAAATTCATGTATTTAGCAGAGGGCTTCATCCTCTGACAATATGGGATAAGGACGGGAATTTCATTTCATCCTGGGGTGAAGGTACTTTTTCTAATAATGAACATGGTATTTATATAACTAAAGAAGATACTATATGGTTAGTCGATTCATGGTTTCATATTGCAACCGAACATAAACCAAACGGAGAATTGATAAGAACTATTGGCAACAAACTCCAACCTTCAGAGACTTATAATGGATTGCCATTTAATATGCCAACTGGNCTTAGCATATCTTCTAAAGGTGACATATTTATTTCTGATGGNTATGGAAATAAAAAAGTACATAAATTTGACTCTAATGGAGAATTAATAAAATCATGGGGAACCTTTGGGGACAAACCTGGCGAATTCGCCATAGTTCATAATCTGGAATTTGATTCCAAAGATAGATTGTTTGTTTGTGACAGGGAGAATAATCGAATTCAAATATTTGATGATGAAGGAATCTTTCTTGAGGAGTGGACTGATTTATATATGCCAGGAGATCTTTGGATAAAAGATGATGTTGTTTATGTTTGTGAACAAACAGAGCAGGGAGGTGTTAGCATTTGGACTGCAGAAGGCGAATTAATTACAAGATGGCATGGTGATAGAGGAGATGGAAAAGGCACAATTATTTCAGGACATGGAATTTGTGTTGATTCGGAAGGAAGCATATATGTTGCTGAATTATCTCCAGCTGAAAGAGTACAAAAATTTCAAAAGGTCTAGATGTTTAAGAAAAAATTAATTTTAACATCCATAATATTTTTAGCTATATTGTCATGCTCTGCAGAAACAAGTACTCCTGCCAAANTAATTCAATCAGATAATCAAATTGATTTANAGCAATCTTCTANTCAAATATTNGATACTACCCAAAATGATAATNCAANGAATANNAAAATAATAAANAANGAAGANAAAAAAANCACNNNAGNATCAGACNCTATANTTANNAANACNAAATCAATTCAAAAAACTCCAAGTCAGAAANAATCTGATAATAAAGTCAANCCAATTACAATGTTAGACTTTGATCCTGAAATATATAGCCGAGAATGTATTGTTGATACGCTTGATCCAAAATCAACTTTTGAAATTTATCA
>PAZO01000001.1:0-10594 GCA_002715665.1 Chloroflexota bacterium
CATACATTACCGTCTTTACCTAGATAATAAAAGTAACCAGCTTCTTTTGTTACGCCAGTATTTGCTACTACTTCAGCCATAATTCCCTCCATAATTGAATTAGGAAATATATTAAATATAATTATATAAATAATTACAAAATCATTTTACACTATCTTCCTTCAGTAAGCAAACTTTTTTATGAAGAGGATTAAATCATTAAAGGATTTTTATAAAAAATGTTATAATTGAACTATGATTTGTCCTCAATGCAAAAGCGAAAATATAGTGGAAAGAGATATAACTCCGTTTTTTCTTTGCCTTGAGTGCGGAAATAGCTTTAATGGCAGCGAAGCTCCTTATATTATTGATCATTATGAAAAAAATAAAACCATCAATGAAATCAAGGATATAATTTATAACAAGGACGAAATGACTAATTCATTAATATTGATTTATTTAATCCTGTTCCCTTTTTTATTGGCCATATTTATATAATCCTTTTGTTTAAAGCCATAAACGAAGAAGAAATTGTAATCATTCCAACAATTATTATGGTAGCAACCGCTTTTATTATTGTTAAAAATTCAAAACCTGGAGTCAGAAGAGATCTGCAGCCTTCTAGTACGTAGGTTACAGGATTTAAATTTGTAGCTACTTTAAACCATCCATCAAATGCTTCGATAGGTACTAGAGATGACGTTAAAAAAAGAAAAGGGAAAAATATAACAAAAGCTGACTGTGTTGCCTGAACATTTCCTGTTCTTAAAGCTATAGTATAGCCTATTGCTGAAAATACAAATCCCCAACTACCTGCTAGTGTTATCATTGCTATCACACCAAATATTCCTAATCCAAATGAAGCACCTGCAACCCATCCGATTAAACAAACGAGAATTGCTTGAATTGTTGTTTTAAACAGCTCCGCAAACATTGAACCAATTAATAAAGCTAATCTATTAACTGGAGTTAAAAGTAATTTTTCAAAGTAGCCTGATTCAATATCTGATACCATTCTTAAGCCTGCGCCACCATTTGAAACTGAAAGCAAAATTGATACTGGTAAATAAAATGTATATGCATTGCTTTGGCCTAAGAATTGAGTGCTTGTACCTAAAGCTGCACTATAAACAAAGAAGAAAAATATTGGAATAAATACCGCAGGAAGTGTGGCTGCAGGCACTCTTTTCATTGCATTGATTTCTCTTTTGATTACAAAGTATAAATCATTATAAAATTTATTCATCATACTCCTCTTTTGTTTTTATGCTATTGCCTGTCAGATGCAAAAACACATCATCAAGATTGGCAGGAGATATATTTAATTTGGTTATTTCAATATTAGATTTTGACAATTTATCAATGATGTGAGGTAT
This sequence comes from Chloroflexota bacterium, assembly GCA_002715665.1. Next base: position 1,356 of record PAZO01000001.1, read on the forward strand.
ATTTTCGCTAGCTTTTTCAATAACACAATTTATAGATTTAATATTTTGATTTGTAGAGATTTTTTTTATCAAAGGAATGGTTTGGAAAATTTCTATAGTTTTGCTTATATTGCTGACACTGATTTCTACAACATCTCCTGAAACAATAGATTTTAATTCTTCTGGGGTTCCAAGTCCAACTAGCTCTCCTTTGTTTATAATGGCTAATCTGTCTGCCAATTTATCAGCTTCGTCCAGGTATTGGGTTGTCAGGAAAATTGTTTTGCCTTGTTCCTCTTTTAATCTTGTTATTTCTGACCAAATTTTTTGCCTGCTTACAGGATCTAATCCAGTTGTAGGTTCGTCTAGAAATAATATGTCAGGTTCGTGCAACAATGATGCTGCTATGTCTAGTTTTCTTCGCATTCCTCCTGAATAGGTTTTAATTAAGTTATTCTTTGCCTCTGTCAAATCTAGAATTTTCAAAATATTTTCAACTTTATTTTTGATTTCTGATTTTTTGATGCTATTTAGGTTAGAGTGAAATTTCAATAGTTCTTCACCTGTTTGTAGAGGGTCAAGGCTAGAATCTTGTAACGCAACACCAATTAGTTTTCTGATTTCTTTTTTGTGTTTTTTTATTGATAAATTAAGAACTTTAGCGTCACCTGAAGAAGGATTACTTAATGTTGAAACTATTCTTATCAATGTAGATTTTCCTGCTCCATTAGGTCCTAAAAACCCAAATATTTCTCCTTTTTCAACTGATAGGTTTAATTTGTTTAGAGCATAAAATTCTTTGTATTTTTTTGTTAAATCAATAATTTCTATTGCTTTCAAATTTTTCTCATATTATTTTGTAATATATCTATATATTTTAATATATTTTGATATTTGCTATCATAATTTATGGGGTGCCTATTGAATCAATACATACTGCTAGACATAGGAAATACGAATATAAAATATGCGGAAGTATTTGATGGTCAAATTATATTACAAAAATTTATTCACACGAATGAATATAGAGATGTAATAAGCAATGAGGTTTTAAGTAAATATGAATATTTGTTTATTTCAAGTGTTGTTCCTGAAATAGATGAATATTTTAAAAACCTAGGTTTTAATACATATTTTGTTTCTCATGATAATATTACAAATATTGATGTTAAAATTCCAAATCCCAAAGAACTTGGATCAGATTTGATTGTTAATGCTTCTGCTGCAAGAGCTTTAACTAACTCAAGAAATTTAATTATTGATTTAGGCACAGCCTTAACTTTTTGTCATGTCGATGAAATCGGAAATTATTTGGGTTGTTTAATTTTTCCAGGAAATAAAATTGCTAGCGAATCTTTATCAAGCAATACCTCGCAATTATCTTATGTTGAAATGAACCAGTATGATTTGTTAATTGGAACTAATACAGAAGAAGCTATTGGAGCAGGGCTGTTCAAAGGATATGTCCATTTGATAAATGGATTTATTGAAGAATTCAAAAATAATTACAAAGATATTAATGTAGTTGGTAGTGGAAAAGGGATAAAACAGTTTCAAGATTATATTAATTTAGATTTTTATGATGAGGATTTAACTATTAAAGGGCTTAACTTATTTGCTCAAAGTATACTTAACAAATAAATCAAGAAGCTTTCTTCCCTGCTTTTTTCCCAAATACTGATCCAGCCATCATTCCTCCTCCTGAAGGGTAATTTTTGTACCACAAACCTCCTAGCATTTCACCTATAGCAAAAAGTCCATTAATTATATCACCGTTTTTATTTACAACTTCACCATCTATTGTTGTTTTAATTCCTCCATAACAGAAAGTCATGCCTGCTATTGTTGGGTAAGCTTCAAAAGGAGGTGTATCAAGAGGAAGTGCCCAATTATTTCTGTTGGGCTGAATATTTAGATTGGATTTTCCATCTAAAATATGAGGATCAAAATTAGCATTATTAATTGAATTGTTGTATTTATCAATGTATGACAGTAAATTGTTTTTATTTTCAATTTTTATTTTATTTAAAAGATCTTCTAAATTATTTGCAATATATTTTGTAGCAGTGTTATATTTTGCTAGTACTCCTGATTTTTTATGTTTAGCATCAAAAAGCTGATAAGCAACTTGGTTTTTTTGATTTATAATTGCTTTGCCTGTTTTAGCATAAGTTAATCCTCTCCATGTTTCTCCTTCGTCTACAAATCTATTTCCATCTTGATTGATCATAAAACTAAAAGGGTAAGCATATCTACTCCAATAATCGCCTGATTTGTTTTTACCTGGAAGATCAAATTCAGGTCTATTAATATCTTGTGGAGATGCGTGACATGTAGACCAGTCGTCATATGGGACAGCTCCGTAATTTATTGCCATTTCTAAACCTTCACCTGTGTTGTGCGGAACTCCTCTAAGTTTTATGTTTTTCCATTCATTTCCTAAATATTTTGCTCTCATTTGTGGGTTTGATTCAAAACTTCCGCATGCAAGAATGGTTGATTTTGCAAATATTTTAACTTTTTTATTATTCTGAATTGCAATTACGCCGCAAATTTTGTTATCTTTTTTAATCAAATCAACTACAGGCGAGTTGTATGCAATTTGTATTCCCATTTTTGTTGCAATATTTTTCCATCTACTTATTAGTCCAAATCCTTTCCCTTCAAAAGAGACAACATTTGCAGAGGTGGGATTTTCAAATGTTGGCATCCAAAAGTGTCCTAGTTTATTCATCCACTGAATTGTATTGAGTGAGTTATTTACAAGTTCTTTAGATAATTTTTTGTCGGATTTATTTTCAGTTACGTTGTCTATATCATTTATATAATTTTCTTTTGTGTAAGGAATTACTATCTCTTTAAGTGTGTCAATTTTTTTGTTAAATTCATTTAGTTCAATTTTAGAATTTGGAAACTTAATTANNGGCAATAAATCTTNGAATGAATTATATGCAAATCTCATGTGGATCGTTAATGCACTGTTGCCACCCATATATTTTTCATCTACTTTTTCTAGNATTAANACNTTAGCTCCNTTCTCTTTTGCAGATACGGCAGCAGAAAACGCAGCATTTCCTGCTCCTACAATAATTACATCTGTTGAATAATTTTCTTGCATATAAAGATTTTTCGATTTTTATATTATGTTATACAATCAAATATATTTACTCAATAGAGATATATTTATGTATTTATTTGTATATGGAACGTTAATATCTGGTGAAAGTAATCACAAAACTTTAGGTAACTCAAAGTTGCTAGGGATAGCTTATACAAAAGGAAAACTTTTTGATATTGGTAATTACCCTGCGTTGGTACCCGAGGGTAATAATGATATAAAGGGTGAAGTTTATAAAATAAATGAAGAAATTTTAAAACAGTGTGATTTATTAGAAGGTTATAGTCCTAATAATCCCAAGTCATTATATTTAAGAAAAACAATTAGTATAAATTTAAATAATAAAATAATTAATAGCTATATATATTATTCTAATTTTGATTTAAGCAAGTATTNTGAAATCAAATCCGGTGATTATGTTAAAAACAGGAAGATGAAATAGGATTATTTTATAACTTGGTATTCAATTAAGACTCTAAGAGTATCTATTTATTTATATTTTATTAAGTTAGAATATTTTTTTTAACANAAATTTTTTTATTATGAGTGATATTCGATACTATATATCAGATTTAATTAGTTTAACTAAACCTCCTATAATTTCTTTACTTTTAGTTACTGCCATAGGCGCTGTTTTTTTTGGCTTCTGATGGAACGCCTCCTTTTNTTGTATCAATGTATATACTTTTAGGCGGATCTCTAGGAGCTGCTGGAGCCAGTGTTNTAAATAATGTGATTGATAGAAATATTGACAAATCAATGAAAAGAACTGAAAAAAGAGCCGTGGCATCTAAAAGAGTTAGCCCCACAATGGCTCTAATTTACGGGGTTGTATTGAATATAGGCTCTTTTTTATTACTTTTTTACACTGTAAATTTTATAAGTGCATTTTTGACAATATTTGCTAGTATTTTTTATATAGTAATTTACACAATTGTATTAAAACCTAGGACAACACAGAATATTGTTATTGGTGGAGCAGCAGGATGTTTTCCTCCTGTAATTGCNTGGGTTGGAATAACAGGAAATAGTGGTTTATTGGACCTGTCTCCTTGGTTTATGTTTTTAATAATATTTTTGTGGACTCCTCCGCATTTTTGGGCTTTGGGTATACTTATGAAAGACGATTATGCTAAAGCAAATATTCCTATGCTTCCTGTTATTCATGGAATGAAGAGAGTTACTATAGAAATATTTATTTATTCCATAGCAATTTTATTTACTACTGTATTATTTTGGTGGTTTTCTAGCTTAGGCTATGTATTTTTAGTTTTATCATTATTAAACAATATAATATATTCTTATTTTTGCTATAAATTATTAATTATTAGAGACAGGCAAGCAGCTAGAAATGCTTATTTATACTCATTGCTACATTTAGCTTTAGTATTTTTATTTATAGTAATTGATACTTTAATCTAAGCTTATTCCTATTCCTTTTGGTTTCTGAATACGTCCATTTATAATTTCAGGCATAGGATGTACAAATTCAAATCCAAAATTTTCAGGAACCCACGGTATTTCAATCCAAGTAGATTGAATAGAAGAAAAAGCCCAGTGAATTGAGGCATACAATGATGGGCCAATACTAAAATTGTGGGGACAAAATGCAACATTGTAAATTTCAAATAGTGGAGATAGTTTTTTTCCTATAGTAATTCCACCAATTTTTGTTATTTCAGGCTGAATGTACATTAGAATATCTTTTTCCAATAAGTTTTTAAAATCTGTTATNGTAAATTCATTTTCTCCTCCGGCTAAGGGTATCCCAGTTTCTGTGCCAATTTTTTTAATTGAATTGTAATTTCTCATAGGTTTTACGGGCTCTTCAAACCAAGTAATATTGTGTTTTTTCATATCTTGACCAGCTTCNATAGCCTCAATAACGTTGTAATGGCCATTTACATCAACCATGATTTCAATTGAATTTCCAAATTCTTTTCGTAAAATTTCTACATATTTTGTTTCTACTTCATGCAATTTTATTGCTTTAATTNCATTTTCGATTGCTCTTTTAGTTTCGTTTACAACTATTTCAGGAGACCTAAGTGGGGGAAGACTNGCATAGCATGGCAGGGAATCATGGACAGGCCCCCCCAACATTTGAGTAATAGATATTTTGTTGTTTTTGCCAAACAAATCCCATAGAGCGATATCTATTCCTGATAAAGCCATTGTATATATGCCTTGATCTCCATATCTGTAGCCAAANTCAGAAAGGTCTTGCCAATGTTTTTCTATATGATTAGCTTCTTTGCCTAAAAGCCTGGGAGTAAGGATATTTTCAATAACACTCGCAATAGGACTAGCGTATCCTCCGGGATTTTTTTCGTCAGGAAGACCCCACCAGGCTTCGCCTATTCCTACGGTATTGTTGGNGTCAGTTACATATGTAATAACTTGGCTTTTTGATTTGCTTTTTAAAATTTCTACTTTTATATCAGTGATTATGGCCATAAAATTATAATACTCTAAATAAACCAAGGTTAAAATATATTCATTGAGTTTTAGATTATAATTTTACAAGGTTTATTTATGCAAATATTGATTAANACAAATAACATTGAGATTGTTTGTAAATTAAGAACAAATGATACTGCCACTCAAATCAAATCTATATTACCTATAACTTCAAAAGTTAATGTTTGGGGAGACGAAATATATTTTCCAATTAGTAAATTAAATATTAGGGAGGAAAGTGATGCCACAGATATAATGAACTTAGGTGAGATAGCATTTTGGATTCAAGGCAATTCGATTGCGATAGGATTTGGNCCAACTCCTGTCAGCATATCTGACGAAATAAGATTGATAAATAAAGCCAATATTTGGGCAGATGCTTTGAATCCCGATATATTATTGAATTTAAAAAAAGTAACACAGGGCTCCGAAATAAAAATTACTTTGACAGATTAATACTTTATTTAATTTCAATCAATTTTTTTGGGAGGGTTGGTTTTAGTATTTTCAGGTATGTCGATATTAAGATTACTTTCTAAAGTAGTTAATCTTGATTCAAGATAAATTGTATATTTTAATAGTTCGTTATATTTATCTACTACGCTAAATAATTTTAAATTGTCATCTATATTAAGATACCTTCCATCATGAGTATGAATATGTTCGTGTTTTTGTTCTGTATCCTGAGTAACGAAAAGTACAGCAATGAGCATTATTAATATTATAGACATTAGAATGTTTGTAATATGTTTGAACACTAGACCTCTTTTAATTTTTGAATTATTGTTATCAGTATAATAAATATTTTAGGAGGTTTTTTATGATTTTAATAGATGGCGATTATCCAATGGCACATAATGCTTTAAAATTTGAAAGAAATTTAACTCAAGAATTAGATTTGGTCAGAAAAGAAGGGATTGATAATAGTGATAGAGATCCTCTGGGATACAGTATTATGTGTTCACTTCCCGAAATGAGAAAGGCAGAGATTGCAGCTTCGATAGTTAAAATTGTTTCTTGTATAAAAAAACCTGATAATGATCACGGAGATGTATCAACTCAGATTCATGCTTACGCTTCTGGAAAAGCACAGATGGCATATTATCATATGTTACAAAGATTGAATGAAGTTAAATTATTGAAAAACAAAAATGAATTTATTTCTCATATGTCTTCTTGGGTAGATTCAAAAGATTATAATAATTTACCTGTTGGCATGATTATTGGCATGGAAGGAGCAGATTCGATAACTGACCCAGATCAGCTTTATGAATGGTATGATGAAGGTTTACGACTTATCAGCTTATCCCATTATGGTGTCAGTAATTATTCTCACGGTACAGGAACTGGTACGGATGGCGGATTAGTAGGGAAGGGAAAGGAATTATTGATAGAAATGGATAAATTAAATATGATTCTCGATGTTTCTCATACTTCCGACGAATCTGTCAGGCAAGAATTAGAAATTTTTGAAGGACCTATAATTGCAACTCATCAAAATTGCAGATCCGTTGCTCCTGGTGAAAGNCAATTTCCAGACCATCAATTAAANAGNNTTATTGATNGAGGNGGNGTTATAGGACANTCAATGGANACTTTTATGATGTGGAAAACAGAAATNGACTGGTCTGATATACCTTTACCAAGACCTTTTCCTAAGGACGAGGTTACATTAGAAGATTTTGTCGATCATATAGATCATGTATGTCAACTTTCAGGAAATTCTTTGCACAGTGCAATTGGTGGGGATACTGACGGACAAGGAGGAATGGTGGGAGCCCCAAAAGAAGTCGATACTGTTTTGGATTATCAGAAAATTATTACTTTATTGCAAACAAGAGGGTATAAGGATTCAGATATTGAAAATATTTTCTATAAAAATTGGCAAAGATTTTTCGAAGCTAATTTACCATATTTAAATTAAGTATTTTTTTCATCAGATTTAGATTTTTTTTCAGGAACTTGTCTTCCTTGCAATATTGCATCTCTCATTTGTGANGAGAAGTCAGACAAAGATCCAGGGCTATGTGGTACAAATATACTTGAACTATTGTCAGATTGCGCAATGCTTTTAAGGCTATCAAAGTATTGTGTAAGTAATACAAGATTCATAACTTCCATAGGTCCTGTTCCGCTGATACTTTTTTGAAAATCGTCTATAGAATCTTTTAATCCATCAATTATGGCTTTTCTTTCATCCGCAATTCCTTTTCCTCTTAATGCATTACTTGTGGCCTGAGCTTCTGCCTCTTTAACAATTAGTATTTTTTCAGCTTCACCTTTTTCGCTTGCAGCTACTCTAAGCCTTTGTGCTTCATTTATTTCATTCATAGCAGCTTTTACTTTTGCATCAGGGTCTAAATCAGTAACTAGTGCTTTTACTATGCCGTAACCAAATTGTTCCATTATTTCTGTAAGTTCACCTTTAACCGCATCTGCAATGTCATCTTTCTTTTCAAACAAATCATCTAGAGGCAATTTAGGTACTCTTGCCCTTACCACGTCAAAAACGTATGCTGTAATTTGTTGTTCTGTATTATCTAATTTATAGAAAGCTTCAAATTCTCTATTTTGTAGTACGAAATATTGAACTGATATTGAAACATTAACAAAAACATTATCTTCAGTTTTAGTTTCTACTGGAACATCTAATTGCATAATACGCATACTTAGTCGTCCGCTTACTCGTTCAATAAATGGAATTTTGATATTAATTCCNGGATTAGATATTCTTACGAATTTTCCAAATCTTTCAATTACGGCTGTTGTTTGTTGTTTCACTACAAATATTGCATTGAACAGTGAAACAATTATTACTACTAATAAAATTAAACTTAAAACTTCCATTTACTTTCCATTTGTGAATAGATTTGCTTAATTATATATTATAAGTTTTCAGGTGTACAAGTTGGGCATTTAAATTGGCCGCAAGGCGTGGTGTCTGGGTAGGATGGCTTTGAAAGGGCTAAAATATCATCGTCGGAAAANCCGCCTAAAAGTTTATCAATTATATTGGGTTCAAAGGGATTCCCGCTTTCATCGCCACCTTCGTTTAGATATCTTTTTAATATTGGAGCTTTTAGCTCTTCAAAATTTATTCCCTTAAAATTAGTTTCGTTTTTCACACTAGGAAATAGGTGGTCTGAATATAAAATTAATTGNNTGGAACCTTTNCTTAGTCTATTCCAAATAATTCTGTTATGTTCTAACTGTAATTTGGCAAATTCTAGAAATGCATTTCTGTCCATGTTTTCACATTTAGTGTANGTACAATTTTTACTTAGTTTATAATGTACTTAATTATTTTATAATAAAAGGAGATAAAAATGGGACAATATCTTTGGCAAGTAGCTTATTCAAAAGAATCATGGGGAGCAATGATTGCCAATCCTCAAAACAGACTAGAACTAGTCGGAGAAATGTTATCAGGGCATGGCATTAAGGTACTTTCAGGTTATGCTACNTTTGGAGAATATGACATAATTGCAATTTGNGAGGCCCCTGATGATAAAACAATCGCTGCTGCATCAATTGCTGTTTCAAGTACAGGTTCAGTATCTGCTTTGAAAACCACACCACTTATCCCAGTTGAAGATTTAGTTGAGTCTATGAAAATCGCACAAAGTATGGGTTACAAACCTCCNTCAAATTAATTCNCAGTCTTAGAAATAAAAAACTCTTT
>PAZO01000001.1:10602-28290 GCA_002715665.1 Chloroflexota bacterium
AAAGAGTTTTTTATTTCTAAATTTTTCAATTNGTTTGTTCTNATTTANTTTGTTTGAGAAGTACTTTCGGATTTTATTTCAGAATTGAAATCTATTATTAAGTCAAATTCATTTTCTACAGAAATAACTCTAAATGTTAACGGTTTAGTTAATTTGTACTGATCAAAAGATATAGTAGTTTTAAATTTACCTGAAGTGATATTNTTATCTTTAATATTTATATTTCCTTTCCATAAGGTGCTGGATTCAATATCTTTTATTTTTAAATTTCCTTTAATAACAACGTCTTNGTAGTTACCAGCTTTAACGGGNAAAGGCAAACCNGTAATGCTATTAATTTCAAAAATGGCATACGGATAATTAGAGGTATCTAAAGTTCTTTTTTTTATGTAGTTATCACGCCTTCCTGAATCGCTTGTTAGTTCCCTGAGATCAATTTTTATTGTAGATAAATTAGAATTTAGTTGATTGTTTTCAAATTTGATTTGTCCAGATACATAATTNGTCTTACCTATTGCTTTGACAGGATTTGGAACATCTGCAAATGTTTCTGTTACTTGATATTCAGCACTTGAGTTTTGATTTAGCTCAACAAAAAAANTGTCAGNTAATGGNGTGATAGTTTCTTTGGTTATTGTTGTGTNTGTATTGATATTAATTTGTGTATTTGTAACAGTATCTTTGGCGTTACATGCAATACAAATTATGAATAATATTCCAAATGANAAGTATTTAAANNCATGGTTCATTATTTATTTAAGCCATAGCTTTTGCTGAATATGCTGTTTTCAGATCTTCTTGGGCAAACTCTAGAGGCTCTTCACCNAGAGCGTATTCGTATAAAGCTGCTTTGTAAATACCTTCTAGCGTATAAACAATAGAAACTGAAATAGCTGCGCTGAGAATTCCTAATCCTATCCCCAGTGTTGGATTTATTAANCCAAAAANCCATCCTATAGCTCCGCTAGCTAAAAGTGCAAGTATTTGTATTATTCCAAATCCAAAATTTGCAGTAACCTGGTCTCCCCACGTTTGTTTAAATAAACCGGAAGATTTTTTTATTGCAGATATTGGTGACATGTTTTCCGCTACAATGATTGGAACTACAAAAAATGTCATCATAGTCCATCCTGCTTCTAACATGNTACCAAAAAGTTGCCTCATAAAGCCTCCTCCTCTTCTTCTGTCACCTTTTATTGCGGCAATTAAAATTGCAACTATTGTAACAATAATTGACCAAATAAAAATATGGTGAATATGTTTAAGTGCGTGATTCATTGCAGACCCAACATTTGGGTCTCCACCTCTGAGTCTATGTAAAGCTCCAGAAATTAAAGCAGAATTAAATANGACTATCATGAAGTTAGCAGTAAAGATTAATATTAACTCAGGTATGAAATCAGATAATGCCGCAGTTTCTTGATTGGTTTCTTGTATATCAATTAATCCCATAGACCAAAATAGAAATGCCAAAATAATAACAGATATTGCAGCCATAACAGGGAATAAGATTAGTTCTTTATCTTTTTTAAGAACTCTTACGCAAGNCCCAATCATTTTAAATGTATTTGATATTCTTCCAAAAAAACCAGTATTTACCATTTATGATCCTTAGATAAAATTTATATGTAATATTTTACTATCTTTAATAGATTTATATATANTAATTTAAAGATTATAATTTTTAAATTTTTTAGTGTTATGAATAGTAGTATCAAAAACTTTGCTAATTTTGTTGAAAGGCCTAAATCAATATATATACTATCTGTAACTCAAACTTTAGTATGGGCGGGATTATATTATATTTTTCCTGCTTTATTTGCAAAATGGGAATTAAGCTTAAATTTCACTAAAACAGAGTTAACAAGTGCATTTACAACAGCAATAATTATTTCTTCAATAATGGCTCCTGTAATTGGAAGGCAAATAGATAATGATCATGGACAAAAGATATTAATATTTTTTACCACTTTTGGTGCTATATGTCTTTTTTGTTTATCCTACGTAAATTCAATAACAATGTTTTATATTATTTGGTGTATGATCGGAATATCTTTATCGGGAAGTTTGTATGAACCTTGCTTTGCTTATGTAACAAAAAAAAGAGGCAAAGAATCTAAAAATGCCATTATACTTATAACCTTAGTTGCGGGATTTGCAGGAACTATATCATTTCCTGTAGCAAATATTTTGGCAGAAATATTTGATTGGAGATTTTCGTTAAGATTTTTTTCTTTATTAATAATTTTATTTGTTGTCCCATTTATATATATTGCGACTAGCTTGGAAGAAAAATCAGATTCAATATCAAGCAAAAAACAAAATGGGGTTAAAAAATATAATATTAAAAATGACTTAATGCAATTTAAATTTATTTTTTTATTTATTTCTTTTTTAACATTAACTTTATCTCATGGAAGTGTTGTTACTCATATTATCCCATTATTGCTAGAAAGAAAATTATTTGATGGATTAGAAGTGTTGTTTAGCTCTTTAATTGGCCCAATGCAAGTATTTGGTCGATTAGCAATGATAGCATTACAAGAAAGGAAATTGTCAATTAATTCAATTTCTATTTTGATTTTTTTATTTAAAGCTTTTGCTGTTGGGTGCTTGTTGTTTGCAGGGAATAATATTTTTTTAATCGCTCTATTTATTATGTTTATGGGAGCAGGTGCAGGAATGACCAGTATTTCAAGAGCTGTAGTTGTGGCTGATTTAATGGGTTACGAAAGATTTGCTTCCATCAGTGGAATTATTGCCGTAGGAGCAATAGGTGGGTCTGCAATAGCACCTATATTTGGGGCACAGTTATGGGAATATGGTGGCTATGATTTAATGTTAAAAATTGTTTTGATAATATTATTTATAGGATTGATTAATTACTTTACGGCTTTGAAATTAAGCAAAAAATAAATGCAAAAATTTTTACCTTCTGAAAAAAAAATAATAGAGAATATAATTATTAAAATAGAGAATATTTGGTTTTCTAAATACGAGCTTTCTAAAGATTTACCCAAAGATTTACGCATTCCTCCGTGGAAATATGAATCAATTGTATTACAAAAACTTTTATGTGAACAAAATGGCACTTTTCTTCAGGATAATATAAAAAATATTAAATATCTGGATAAATGGAATGCTTCTTTAACTTTATATGAATCTAGAATTAAGTTGTGTAATCAAAGAGTAAAAGTAAATTTCCGGGAGGGGCAATATATTTACGAAACAGATAATGCCTACCAAATATTTGATGATATAGGTATTTTAAGTAATATTTTAGATTCAGATATAAATAATTCTGAATTCAATTTTAATGATGAATTAATTTACGAATCTAACTCAGCTACAGATGGTTCCAAATTATTTTCTTTAGAAATGATTTTTCCTAACACAACTAATTGGTGTTTCAATAATAATGTTTCTCAAAACTTGAACTGTGCTCATTGTGGTCAATCTTTGGTTATTAGAAAATCGATCATTGAGGAAGATAATAATAGATATTTTGTTGATTGTGATTCCAAGTCCAGGCATGGGGGAGAGGAAATCAGATCAGGAGTATGTATAACAGGAACAAGAAATTCTAACGGATGGATTGGATGGGTGGAAGATATATCAAATCATAGAGGAAGTGTATGAAAAGAAGATTGTTTATTATTATAATTGGATTTACATTAGGTTATATAGTCAGAGAAATTATTCTAGCCTTATAAGTAAATAAAGAATATTAGTAGGTAATAATGTTTAAATTAGTTAAATTTGTTTCAAAAAAATTATTTAAATATTTTGGTGCGTTTTATTTTTTTGGGGTGTTTTTAAACGTTTTTGATAAAATACAAAAAAATAAAAAGAAAAAATCTAAATAATTATTATGAAAGAACATGTTCGGACAATTTACGATTTTCCTATAAAAGGAATTAAATATAGAGATATTACAACTTTATTAAAAAATCCTGAATTATTTTCAAAGTTAATTGACCATATGACTGAGCCTTGGAAAGATGAAAAGATTGACGCAGTTTTAAGTATAGAGTCTAGAGGATTTATTATGGCCGGAGCTATTGCTTACAAATTAAATGCTGCATTTATTCCTTTGAGAAAACCAGGTAAATTACCATCCAAGACTTATAAAGTGTCTTACGATTTAGAATATGGATCTACAGAAATGGAGATCCATCAAGATGCTCTTGATGGGCATACAAATTTACTTATTATAGATGACCTTTTGGCTACTGGCGGGACTATACTTGCTGCTATTAATTTAATAAAAAAATTTAACACAAAGAAAATTGTAGGGGCTGGTTTTATAATTAACTTAAGTGATTTGGGGGGGCAAAAAAAATTAGATTTAAATGAAATCAATTATCATTTTTTGATGAATTATTAAATAGCTTACAACAGATCATTAATTACAGACCCAGTTACATGAGTTGCTAGCAATACAGTTTTATTTAACTTTTTGTGAATAAAACTTTTGTGCTCTGATTTCATACCCATGCAATTAAGATAAATTAGATCGGGATCAAATGATTTTAAAGACTTACTAATGGTTTCCCATTCTCTGTTATTATTTATATTTGTATACGGAGATGTTGCATGTACTTCTGCTTTGATCTCTCTTTTTTTCCATTTTATTTCTTCTTTTTCAATTTGATCTGATGTAGGTTGTATCACACCAAGTTTGAAGTTATTTTTGTTAGAGTAATAATTAATCAAATTTTCTGTTATTGTTCCTGGGAATAATATTGGAGTAGGATAGTTATTAAGATTTTCATATCCAGTACAAGCCATTACAATTATGTCTGATTTTTGAGAAACAATTTTGATTTTTTCATATAAAATTTCTGTTATTTTATTATGAGATATTTTGACTTCTTGATTATTTTTATAAATAGTTACAAGAGAATCGCTTTTGTTAATAGGTTTCAATTTTGTTAGCTGATCTTCGTTCACGTCATCTAAAGCTCCAATATGTAGGTATTCAACTTTTTTGTCGATGACTGTATCAAGTTCAGTTTGAATATCATATCTTGGCGATATACCTATTGTTACAATTCCAATTATTGATTTCATTTTATTAATTATTTATAGTTAAATAATATTATAAGTATAAAAAATGTCACAGAATATATATATTCAAAAAGATGTAATTTGTCCAATGCGGGATGGAATAAACCTATATGCTGACATTTACTCTACAGATAAGAAGTCAAAAAATCCTGTTTTAATTTGCCGTACTCCGTACGATAAAACTAGAGCAACATACGTTAATGATGCAAAAAGATTGGCAATGAATGGTTATATTGTGGTTGTTCAGGATGTCAGAGGAAGATTTAAGTCTGAAGGAAAGTTTGTTTGGATGTGGGAAGATCGACATTTAACGGGAGATGAAAATGATGGCTATGATACTATTGAATGGGCTTCCAAGCTAGAATTGTGTAATGGGCAAATAGGAACTTGGGGGCACTCAAATCCTTCTTGGCACACATGGTTGATGATATCATCTGGAAATAAAAAATTAAATTCTGCATTATCTAGCGGAATGGCTGCAAGAACCTTAGATTTGACTAGGGGTATTTTTGAAACAGGCAGAAGATTAGAGTGGACTTTTCAGCTAGCTTCGCCAATTAGAAAAAAACTTAATGATGAAAGTGGGCCGTATGAACAAATGGATTCAGTTAAATATTGGAATAGGGTAGAAAGAGGCAAATATATATGGTGGACACCATTGTCAACAATTCCCAAAGAGCCCTTTTCAGAATTATACGAGCCCTTGATTAAATTAATGAAAAATACAAATGTTGAAATGCAAGATTTTTCAGATATATATCCTAATGTTCAAATACCAATAATGCATATAACTGGATGGTGGGACAGATTAGTAGGAACTGTTGATACATTTACCGGATTGGATCAAGTTAATAATAAAATTAAAAATGAACATAAATTGATAATAGGACCTTGGGGTCATGACAATGGCAATTTTAAAAGAAATATAGGTCCTGTAGATTACGGAGAAAACGCAGACGCAAGTTATGCAGATTTGATAATCAAATGGTATGATTCTCAATTTAAAAAATCAAAACCAATTTTTCCTGATGGCAAAAGAGTTAAGTTATTTATACTTGGTGATAATGATTGGCAATATTTTAGTCATTGGCCTCCAAAAGAAGTAAAGCCAGCAACTTTTTATTTGAATTCTTCTACAAGTGCTAATGTTAAAGATTCTGATGGGAGGCTAGAAAACAATCCGATTTATAATAAAGATTATGATGAATATATATATGATCCACAAAATCCGGTTATGAGCTTGATGTTACAGAATTCGCAGACCGTTCCAATGGACCAAAGAGATAATCACTATAGAAATGATATTTTATATTACGAAACATCAAAGATGGAATCGTCAACAAAGTTTATTGGAAATCCCATTTTGCATTTATGGGCATCGACTGACGCAAAAGACACTGATTGGGTTGCAAGACTTGCTGTTGTATACGAGGATGGCCTTGTCGTTAATTTAAGTTACGAAATATTAAGAGCAAAATATAGGGATGGATTTCAAAATGAAAAATTAATTCCTAACGATAACCCAATTGAATATATAATTAAGTTGAGACCATTAGGAATAAATGTTTTAAAAGGCCAAAAACTAAGACTTTATATTACAAGTTCAGATTTCCCAAATCATGACCGAAATCATAACACTGGAAATGATTTCTGGGATGACAGGGATTTTAAAATAGCTAAACAGAAAATTTATCACAATAAAAATTTAAGATCAAAAATCATTATTCCTAAAATGGAAACATGAAAAAAATTAGAAAAATAATAAATAGTACGGGATTAAATTTTACTAGAATTTTAATTGTATTATTTTTTGCATTCCCAACAATAAGCTTTATTATAGCTATAAGATTATTGTTATGAATTTTTTATTCAGAAAAATTAATTATGATTATTATAGTTATTAGAAGTTGAAAAAAAATTAATCCGCCTAATAATTGCCATTCTATTTTTTTATCTGGAATGTTTACGGGGATTCCTTTCCATTTAAATTGTTTCATTTATCTATGTTAAACTATAAAAATTATTTTAATTATATATTACACATTATGAATAATTTAAGTGCCGTAGGTAATACTCCAATTGTCAAATTAAATAAAATAGTCCCTGATAATTCAGCAGAAGTTTGGGTTAAATTAGAAGGTTTAAATCCTACAGGATCCTATAAAGATAGAATGGCAGCTTCTGTTTTGCAGAATGCATTGCAAAGAGGAGATGTTAATGTTGGAGACAAAGTTNTTGAGTATACTGGTGGNAGCACAGGCACAGCATTAGCTTATGCATCTGCTGTTTTAGGGTTAAATTTTACTGCTGTNTTTTCTGACGCATTTTCTAAAACAAAACAACAATCTATGGAAGCGTTTGGGGCACAAGTTGTTGTTGTCAAAAGTGAAGATGGAAATATAACAGCTGAGTTATTTGAAAGAATGAAAAATAAAGCAGAAGAATTAGTTGCACAACCAGGCACATTTTATGTTAATCAATTTGGTTCCCCTGATATAAAAAAAGGATACATGACATTAGGCAGGGAAATAGTTTCTCAGTTAGATGGTAATTTAGATGTACTATGTTCTGCCGTAGGNACTGGNGGAGCTCTTATGGGTAGTTATGCTGGCATAGAAGAATCAGGTATTAATCCGGATTTGATTGCATTAGAACCTTTACAATCTCCNATCTTAACTNAAGGAAAAACCGGAGCACACAAAGTNGAAGGGATTGGAGCTGGATTTGAACCTCCNTTTTTAGACAAATCTAAACTTAGTGATGTTCGTGCTATTGANCAAGATGATGCATTTAATATGTGCAGGNTACTTGCTAAAGAAGAGGGNATATTNGGAGGAGGGTCAACTGGATTAAATGTTTGTGCTGCTTTAGAAATAGCCAAAGATATTGGTCCTGGCAAAAGAGTTGTTACCCTAAATTGTGATAATGGATTAAAATATCTAGGTAGTCATATTTATTCATAATTAGGAATATATAAATTGAAAAAAAATCCAAAGGTTTACTTAGCTGGTCCAGATATTTTTTTACCAAACCCAATTGATCATGGTGAAAAATTAAAACAAATTTGTATAAAATACGGACTTNTNGGATTGTATCCACTTGATAATCAAATTGATTTNGAAAAATTTGAAAGNGGACCAGAAAAAGCGATAGAAATTTATAAAGCAGATATTGAATTGATTGATTTAAGTGATTGTTTAGTTGCTAATTTAACTCCTTTTAGAGGNCCTTCAGCTGATCCNGGTACATGCTTTGAGTTAGGNTATGCAGTTGCCCAAGGAAAACCTGTGGCTATTTATTCTAATGATAAAAGAGAATACAAACAAAAAATTAATGATATGTCATTATCTGAAGATGGATGGGAAATTGAAAACATGGGATTACCTGATAATTTAATGTTAATTGCCCCAACACATAATGTTATATTTGAANCTTTTGAAGAAGCAGTTAGCCATTTATCGAAAATGANAAAATAATCTTTTATTNAATGCATGGCAAAATTATATGTGAAGGGTAATTTTTGTCATGATAAACTTTTTGAGTTGCAGTTTTAAGATCTTTATCCATGCCAAATTGATTACCTGTATTTGGATTGCGGTCAAATTGNGGGAAATTACTACTGGATATTTCAATTCTTATTTTATGATCTTTATGAAAAAAGTTACTTGTAGACCACATATCAATATNATATTTATATATTTCATTCGGATTTAAAAATTCAGGATTTTCCCATGAATTTCTGTATCTTGCCCTAATTATTCCTTGTGCAATGTTTAGGCAAAATCCATTTGGATATACATCTACTAATTTACATGTAAAATCTGTATCTATGCAATTACTAGATGCAAATAAAATCATTTTTACAGGACCTGTAATTTGTATATTATTTTTGAGTGGAGGAGTTGTGTAAACTAAAATATCTTTTCTTTTTTCAACTTCAAATTGATTTTTAGGTCCTGCAGATACAGGNGAAACCACAGGNCCNCCTGCAGGACCTGTGCCACCAATTGTTGGAACAGGATNAGCAGGNTCATATTTATAAGTGTCAAAATTTTCATTGTCATTTGGNATTAATTCATTNANTATTCCGTCTCCAGAAGAGCTATTGGCATTGCCTTTGCTGTGGATGTAAAAATTTTTATACTTTGTGTNNGGNATGGGCCAATCACTATAAGATTGCCATTCGTTTTTCCCCATTAAAAACATTTTTACTGGATCTTCATTTTTGAAANCACTATTTTTGCCTTTTAGCCAAAAATCAAACCAATTTAGCATTTCTTTGAATATATCAATTTTCACTTTTTCTCCAAAATCAATATCCCCTATTATTTGTTCCTGACCGTTAAAAAAATGCATCCATGGGCCTATTAGTAATTTTTGATTGTCTTTCCCGGGGGAGATTCCTTTTGATTTAACACCTATGTAATTATTTAATGTTCCTTGAAGAAAAATATCGTACCAAGCACTTATCCCAAGAACAGGAACAGAAATTTTTTCATAGTTTTCTTCAATAGGATTTAAATCCTTCCAATAATTATCATAAGTTGGGTGTTCAATCCATTCTTTCCAAGGNTTAGAAGATCTTCCGGCTTTNCTATCCATTTCAATTAGTGGTAAGTGTTTCATGATTTCATTTAAATGATTTTCTTTTGGCATCCAAAGGTACTGTAATTGATTTGTTCTGGTATTCATTTGAATTCCTATCCACCTTAGGTTAAAAGCTAATTGAAATGCTCCTCCTGTATAAACCCAATCATGGTAAAAATTTGAATAACTAACTTTTGGAGCCATAGCTTTAAGATATTTACTATTAAGTGCTGCNGTTTGCCACTGAGCCATNGCNAGATACGAAGCACCGATTGTTCCTATATTCCCNTNACACCAATCTTGAGATCCTATCCATTCTTGTGTTTCGTANCCATCTTTTGCTTCATTTATAAAAGGATACCATTCTCCNTCGGAATCCCANCTTCCTCTTACATCTTGCAATACTACACCATAACCTTCTTTTACAAAATTTANGGCTTCCTTAACCATATCTTCGGTATTTGTTCCGTAAGGAGATCTTTGCAATATCACAGGACACGGAATATTATNTTTAGGTAAATAAACNTTTGTAGAAAGGGTTACTCCATCCGACATCGGAACTTTAATATCCATCATCATTTGNAAGTTNTTGAATTCTTTGTTTTTCATAATTTTNTAATCTCTACTNAATTTTAATGTTAAAAGAATCTAATAAATTTATTACTTCAGGATANGTGAATTTAGATCCATCTAATTTNTTTAACACAGGGTTTATATAATANTTTTTAGTTTTAGTAAAATCACTNTTGTNTAGTTTACAATTATTGAATCGNGAACCTTTTANGTCGCTTCCTGAAAAATCTGAANAGGTTAATATGCAATCTGAAAAATCNAAATCATTTGCTATGCAATTTTTTATTTTAAGTTTTTTTAANTTGAGAGCATTAAAGCTNCAATAACTAATTTGAGAATTTGTAAAAGATAACGGATTAGAGGANATGTTTTTNTCCCAATTTAATGTGGTAAAGTTAATTCCTTGAATTTTGCATTCTTGAAATAAAGTATTATCTATAACTGAGTTTGGCAATTTTACCAGGCTTAAGTCTGATCTTATAAATTTACAATTAAAAAATTTGCAATCACTAAAAATTGATTTATAAAAATTAGCATCTTCAAATATGCAATTATCAAATGTGATATTTTCTAATGACTTTTCCTCAAGTTGTGTTTGNTTAAAAATGATATCTTCGTAAATTGATTCACTGTTTATTTCATTCATTTTTCACCGGATTGTCTAATAATGTTATTGATGGTATTTGTGAATTTGCATCTAATTGAGTGTTAATTGAAATTGGTAAAGTGGCTTGAAACTCTCCGTGACCACAAGGAAAGTTTGAAATTATGGGAATATCTANGTCAGAAAAAATATCTAAGATAATTTCATCAGTAGATTTGCCAAAAGGAATTTTTTGATCATGGATATCAGTCATTTCGCCTACAATCAACCCTTTGATTTTATTAAGTAACCCACTTTCTTTCATATGAATTAGCATTCTATCCAGTGCATACAAATATTCATCAGTATCTTCAATGAAAAGTATAGAGTTATCAGTTTTTATTTGGTTTTGGGTTCCAATTTGTGAAACAATTAATGAAATATTGCCTCCAGTAAGATTCCCTTCTGCAAATCCATTTTTAAGAGTTGTTATTGGTAGTTTTGCTGGACTATTTATTTTTAAATTGGNAAATTGATTAAGTGTTTTTTCGATAAGATTAAAGCTGTAATCAATATTTCCATTTTTAAAAGAAGTTAACATAGGTCCGTGAAATGTAATTATTTTTGAAACTTGTGATATTGCAATAAGAATATTGGTTATATCACTGTATCCCATAAATATCTTGGGATTATTTTTAATTAAATTGTAATCTAACAACGGTAGAACTCTGTTAGATCCGTAACCTCCTCTAGCACAGATTATTGCATCAATTTCAGGATTAGCAAACATGTCGTTTATGTCTTTTGCTCTTTGTTCAGGTGTGCCTGCAAATGTGTCTTTTTTTTGATAAACATAGTCACCTAATATTATTTTATACCCTTTGTTCTCAAATACAGAAATGGCAGTTTTCATATCATCTTTATTCATCCAAGATGAGGGACTTACAATGCCTATTGTTGAGTTGGGTTTTAAGCTGTTTGGTTTTATCATAAAAATTATTTTGTTATAAAAATAGGAATGTCACGTTTNGTATTTTGTTGATATTNTTTGTATTGAGGAAATATTTTTTCGGCAATTTCCCAAAGNGTAATTTTTTCTTTTTTATCTTTTACTTCGATTGCTTCCAAGTCATATATATTAGTTCCATCTTGAATTTTTATTTTTGGTTCGAGCTTAATATTTTTATACCAAAAAGGATGGTTTTCAGATCCTCCATTTGAAGCAANTAAAATATATTGTTTTCCATGAGTAACTTTCATGAGTGGTGTTTTTCTTATAGCTTTAGTTTTCCATCCAATGTTGGTTACAATAATCACGGGAAGTCCATTCATTGTTGTACCTTTGGTGCCTCCGCTTNTTTCATATAATTCAACTTGATCCCTTACCCATTTTGATGTGCTAGGAATATATTTACTCATTTTTCCTCACTAAAAATAAAACTTAAAATTTAGTTCTATGTAATAATTATAATATAAGATTAAATGTTTAGATTAGAGGAAATGTACCATGATTAAAGGACTGATTTCACCTATATTAACTCCTTTCAACGACGATCTTTCTATAAATACAAATCTTTATATTGATTTTGCAAAACAACTTTTGAGTAATGGGTGCTCAGGTTTAGCGCCATTTGGAACAACCGGGGAAGCGTTATCAGTTAGCAATAAAGAAAGAATGGATAGTTTAGAAGGATTAGTAAATAGCGGCATAGACCCAAGTGTTTTAATACCAGGAACGGGATTATGTAATATTCCGGATACTGTGATGATTAGTAAGCATGCTATGGAATTAGGTTGTTATGGAGTTATGGTTTTACCTCCTTTTTATTATAAAGATATGGATGATGAAGGTTTGTTTTGTCATTATGATGAGTTAATAAATAGAATTAATCATCCTAAGTTAAAAATATACTTATACCATATCCCCCAAGTGGCAGGGGTGGGACTTTCAATTGATTTAGTTTCAAGACTTAAATCTTCATATCCGGAAATTATAGAAGGAATTAAGGACAGTTCAGGTATTTGGGAAAACACTGAATCTTTATTAAAAATAAATAATTTAGTTGTGTATCCTGGTGCTGAGTTACCTGTGATTGAAGCAATTAAGCTAGGCGCCCCGGGATGCATATCAGCAACTGCAAATATTAATAGTAAAGATATTGGAGATGTAATTAGTTTTTGTCATCAAAATGAATGGGAAAAGGCAGAGAAGTTACATGAAAAAGTTAAAAAAGTTAGATTGTTGTTTCAAGAATACGCACCCATACCTGCGCAAAAAGCTATTTTGTCTAAAATGACAGGTAATAAAATATGGAATAATTTAAGACCTCCTTTCAAGGCGTTAGATAATGATAAAGCTGAAATTTTATCATCGATTTTAAAAAACGAATTTCAATTTGAATTCTAATAAGAAGATTTGATGACAAAAATTGGAATAGTAGGATGCGGGATTATTGCCCAACAATTATTGATTGCCAGTGAAAATGGTAAATTAACTGTACCTATTGCAGGCATAACTAACAGAACAGAAGAAAATGCAATTAGATTTTTGCGTACATTAAAAAAACCTCCAAAGTTTTTCTCAAGAAAAGAATTAATAAATGAGGCTGATTTGATAGTTGAAGCAGCAAGTGGAAGTATTGTACCTAATCTTGCAAAAGAATCTTTTGAATTGGGAAAGGACATAATGGTAATAAGTGTTGGTGCTTTGATTGAAAACCCTGAACTTGTTTCACTGGCAAAATCTAAAAAATGCAAAATATATGCACCGTCAGGAGCTATAGCAGGCTTAGATGGAATCAAATCTGCTTCCGTAGGAGAAATCTATTCTGTTTCAATGATTACAAGGAAACCATTAGAAGCATTAGAAGGATCCCCGTATTTAGTTGAAAGAAATATGTCTGTTTTAAAATTCAAAGAAGAACAAGAAATATTTAATGGATCAGCAAGAGAAGCGTGCAAAGGATTTCCTGCGAATATAAACGTTTCAGCCGCAGTTAGTTTTGCTGGAATTGGCCCAGATAAAACCAAAATAAAAATCATAGCTGTTCCAGGATTGAAACGTAATTGTCATGAAATAATTGTGGAAGGAGAGTTTGGAAAATTGAAAATAAATATAGAAAACATTCCTACAGAGAATCCAAAAACAGGCCGTTTAACTGTTATGTCGATTATTAAAACCCTTCAAGGACTAAACGATTCATTACAAATTGGCACCTAGATTATCTCATCAGTTTCAAATTGGTAGATTTCGTTTTTATTAAAACCAATACTTTTTAGAATTTCATGATTATGTTCACCTATTCTTGGTGCAAGTCCAAATTTTGAAGGAGTTTCTGAGAACTTCCAAGGCGTACCATGAATTTTTATGTTTTCACCTAATTCAGGATGAAAAATTTCAGATACATAATTATTTGCAATTATATCTGGATCGTTTGATGCTTCAATCATACTGTTTACAGGAGCTGCTACCAATCTAGATTCTCGCATTAATTTTATCCAAAATGATCTCTTATTGGTTGCAAACATTTTTGATAATTCATTTAATATTTCATCTTTTTTTTCGTTAGATTCAAATGCAAGTCCTAGGTCACCAAGTCCCTTGGTTTGTAAATTTTTATAAAAACCTAGTTTTTCCATACAGGGTTTCCATTGTTTAGAATCTAATTGTATAGCCAAAGGTTTTCCTTCTATATCATTAAAACATGCTGCTATGCCAGCTTTATTTCTTGTGCCATTTATTCTTGCACCTGTTATTGGGGGAGTATTTTTCCACATTGCAGTTGTCATAGTCCACCCCATTAACCTAAATGCACTTCCAATTAAAGATGTTTCTACTTTTTGCCCAATGCCTGTATTTTTAGCGTGAATTAAAGCGGCTAGAATCCCACTTAAAGTAATAATTGCACAACTTTCATCTGCTACTGAAGCAATGCCAGTTCGCATTTGTTGTCCGGGAACTGAAAATGCTTCGGTTACACCTCCAATTGCTTGCCCTACAGCATCAGTACCTGGTAGGTCGGCACTTGGTCCATCAGGGCCATATGCTGAGATTGAAGCATAAACTATAGCTGGATTAATTTTTTTTAAATCTTCATATCCAAATCCGTTTCTTTCAGCAGCACCTGGACTGAAATTTTGCCCGAACACATTGGCTTTTTCTATAAGTTTATGTAAAATTTTTTTTCCTTGATCACTTTTTAGGTTTAGTGTAAGACTTTTTACTCCTCTGTTATTTGTTTCAAAATAAGAGCTTATTCCATTTTTAATTTCACCAGAATTTCTATTACCATCTCCTTTATTGGGCATCTCTATTTTAATTATTGTTGCTCCCATATCAGCCATCAGCATGTACGGTACTGTTCCTGCTTGTGCTGTGGAACATGTAACAACAGTTATTCCAGATAAAGGTCCATTGATATTCATATTACTTCCTTGTTAATTATTTTTTAATCTAGGTGTGTTGTATCTGTCTTCAGGATTTAACCAACCCTTGTAATTTGGCTTTCTTTTTTCAGCAAATGCTCTTCTTGATTCCATTCTATCTTCCTGGTCGCCATGGGCATGAAGCTTTTCTGCCAATTGAGTATAATTATCAGAAATTTTAGGAGCCATTTCTCTCATCATATATATTGTGTTAACTCTTGAAGCAGGAGGCAATGAAAGTAAATGCTCGGCCATGTCTAGTGAGGTGTTTATTAAATCTTTTTTTTCAACTAATCTATTTATGAAGCCTACTTGATAAAGTCTTTCAGCAGTAAACCTAAAACCTAATGCCATTTCGGTTGCTACAGGATGAGGAAGATTGGCATAATGTCCATGATTATATCCTCCTAATAACCATCTTTTTGCTTCGGACATTTCAAATATAGCTTCTTTTACAGCAACTCTTAAATCAGTTTTTTCAACAAGCATGAATCCTCCTCCCATTGCATAACCATTTATGGCTCCTATGACAGGTTTTTCTAAATCACCTGTCATAAAAGGATTATAAATTTTGTCTCCTTTCATGGGTGCTGAAGCAAGCTTGCCAATTTCAAGGGATTCTTTCATGTCTTCCCCTGCGCAAAAACCTCTTCCTTCTCCAGTTAGAATAGCTACTTCTATATTTTGATCTTTTTGAAATTTATTGAACGCATCTGCCATTCCTTCTCTGATTACTTGACTTAAAGCATTTAGTCTTTCAGGTCTGTTAAGTTTGATAATCATAATTTGATCTTGAATATCTGTTTCTACATATGCCATATACTACTCTCTGAATTTTATTTATAACATTCTTTTAAATAAGATTATAAATAAATAAATCCCTCTAAACCATCCAAATTAGATTTGAATGCCCTAGAGGGATTTAAATTGTTTTAATTTATTATTATTTAGAATTCTTAGAATTCATTAATGCCAAACCTCGGTTTACTGACCAAATTACTATAAGCAAGAAACCAAGACCACCGACGGTGTTCCCCATTTCTATACTCCATAGGTCAATTGCAGCTCCAAGTTGTGAAACAATTAGTATTAGTCCTATTACTAATGCATGCAATCCTAAAGGAATGTTTATAGCACCTTTAGCATCGCTGCCTCTGTATGCCATTCCCAAAGAAAACCATCCAATACCAGCTAGTAGCTGTCCAAGTGATCCGACTGCAACATTAGCAGCTTGTGTATATCCACCGGCAACTGCAATAGTTCTTGCATCAGTTGCGGCTGCAACTGCTTGAGCGCCTGCTGCTGCTGCTGTTGCTGCATCGCCAGCTGCTTCTGCTGCTGCTGCTGCTTGCGCTGCTTGAACACCGCCTGTTGCTGCTGCAACAAATTTCTCGCCCATTTCAACTAGAGATATAGCTAGGCCAGTACTAGTTATCCATAAAATAATAGCTGCTATTATAGTTACTATTCCCAAACTTTCCCATGTTCCAGCTGCAGTACCTCTAGTACTCATTAAACCTGCACCATGAACTGTCAATCCAATTCCTATTAGAATCATTGATATAGTAATATTACTACTGCCAGATGCGCTATTTTGTAAAATTGTTGTAATATCATCTACTTTTGTATCCATTCCCATAGCCATTGTCCATAGAATATATGCGATAAAAGCAGATACTATTCCTAACATTAAAGTTAAACCTGTACCTCTTGAACTCATAATTTAAGCCCCCTTGATATTATTATGTAAATATTAACTTTAGGAGCACTATACTCTTATTTTCATTAAAATCAAAGTAATTAAGCGTTCTTTATTAGTAATTTTATATAGGTTTATTTTTGATGTTTACTAGGGGCAAATATTTAATTATCCTAATATATGATATATATATTTAAGATTATGAAAATTAAATTAATAGCAATTTACATCCTTTTATTTTTGCTGGCATGCTCTAGTGCTACAGAAAATACCTCCGATATAGGAAATACAAGTGTTTCTATAAATAAAAATGACTCTAATTCCAATTCAGAAAAGAAAGTGGTTGTAACTAAAACTAAACAAAATGATTCAAGTATGAAATCACAAAAAGAGCCGGTAATTCAACCTCCTTCTAAAAACAAGTCAGATTTAAATAATGATTTAAATAATATTAAAACTGCACAAAAATTATTCCCCCCTGAAATTACACAAAATTTATTAATGAAAAAAATTCCCTGGCCTGAAAATTTTGATTTTTGTTTAAGTAAATCTGTAGATATGAATTCACTTTCAGGAATGACAAGTTTTTCAGGGAGAGTTTTAGATGAAGCAGCTTTGTGTTTGTTAAATCTTGAAGTTGATCCCGAAATGCTGATTAAATTAAATATGCCCCCAATGGGACAACCTCCAATGGGACAACCTCCAATGGGACAACCTCCAATGGGACAACCTCCAATGGGACAACCTCCAA
>PAZO01000002.1 GCA_002715665.1 Chloroflexota bacterium
GAGAAACCATTATTGGATGGTCTAAAGAAATTGAATCTAAATCTTGTCTATATAAATCTCTGTTTTCTTTTATTTTAGTGTCATCGTATTTAAATCCTTGCACCCATTCGCCTTTAGGAGTATTATTTGCTTGGTTTTTTATTAGATGAGATACTTCTTCTATATCTTTTACTGTACAATCAGCAGCCATTACATGCCTTATTCCACTACTGAGTACGTGAATATGAGCATCAATCAGTCCAGGAATAATAGTACGTCCTTCAGCATCGTAAATTTTTGTATATGGTGATACTAAATTTTCAATGTCTGAATTACTTCCTATTGCTACAAATTTCCCATTTGATACTGCAAATGCTTCGGCACTTGGGATTGATTCATCTACAGTAATAACATTAGCATTTTTTACTATTAAATCTGGAATTGATTGTTTTGTCATGATTGATCTCCTTTTAATTAAGAAAATAGTAATATGATTTATTTTTAATGTCAATTGAGGATTATTTAAAATAAATTCTATAGTTCAAAAAATAGAAGTACTAGTTTTTATTTTTAGAACGATATTATAATAGTGATGAAGTGAATTATTTGATTAATAAAAACATCTATTCCTATAAGGGGAAAATCATGAAGGATTTGAAAAATAAAAATGTTTTAGTTACAGGAGCAAGTAGAGGGATAGGCCAATATATATCTCAAGAGTTTGCAAAAAATGGTGCAAAAGTTGTCTGCGTGGCAAGAACTATGTCAGATGGGGAACACCCACTAGAAGGATCTTTAACAAATACGGTTGAAAGTATAAGAGCAGAAGAAGGAGAAGCTACCGCACTATCAGCAAATATTTCAGATTTTGACCAATGTGAACAATTGATTGAACAAGCTAAAAATATATATGGACCAATAGACATTTTGGTAAATAATGCAGCTTTAACATATTTTGTTCCTATTCGTGATTACAAATTGAAACGATGGATTAAATCATGGGAAGTAAATTTACATGCGCCTTTTTATTTAAGCCATTTAGTATTGGAAGATATGATAACTCAAAAAGAAGGCAGTATAGTAAATATATCTTCTGCGGCAGCGGTTGGACCAGGATCCGGTCCATATGAAGAATCTAAAAATGAAGATATACAAAATAAACCAAGAAAAAAAGGAGGAGGAACTTGCTATGGAGCACAAAAAGCAGCATTAGAGAGATTTACACAAGGTTTAGCTGAAGAGGTTTTTGAGTATGGAATATCAGTGACATGTGTTTCGCCTAGCTTGGTCGTACCCACTCCTGGAACTGTTTTTCATAATTTAGTTGAAGGTTTTGATGACCCCAAAGGAGAACATCCTGAATTAATGGCCAAAGCAACAGTATTGTTGGCAAGTTTGGAGAAAGAGAAAATTTCAGGAAGGGTAACATATAGCCAAGAAATACTTAATGAGTATGGAATGATTAATGATGCTAAGGGAAGAGGAGTTGACTCGTCAATTCCTGTATCTGGGTTTAGTAGAGCATAAGACACTATTGATGTTATAATAATCACTCTATAATGCGGGAGTAACTCAGCGGCTAGAGTATCTGCCTTCCAAGCAGAAGGTCGCCGGTTCGAATCCGGTCTCCCGCTCCATCGTTCAACTGAATGAAAATTCCATGGATTGTTGGATTATATGCAAATTGAGTATTATGTAACTGCTAATCTCTCTTCCATATCTTGTTAAATAAAAAAGCAAAAATAACAATAAATAAGGCTCCAACACCAACAGGCATTATAACAAATTCAAAAGTTTTTGCTCCCAAGATTGCGATGATTGGATTTGCACCAGCTGGGGGGTGAATAGTTTTTGTTAACATCATAGTAAATATTGCAAGAGCAATTCCTAAAGAAATTGAGAAAGGAGATCCTCCAAGAAAATAAAACATTAACACACCTGATAATGCTGATAAAATATGGCCAAAAAAAACGTTTTTAGGTTGGGCTAATGGACTATCGTGTACAGCCATTACAAGAACTAAGCTTGCTCCAAATGGAGGTATCAACCAAATATTGTTTGAATCAATTGAATTCAAATATGCAATAAAAAACATGCATAAAAATGCTCCAAAAGACGAAATAAGGATATTTTTATTTTTATAAATTAATAATAAAAATTTCATATTTATAGGTTAATTTATTTTCACCAGATTTTGTACCACAATATTGTTAAATACAATAATGATATATTTCTAATAAATTTGACATTGATTAATTAATTTGTGCAACAATATGTACCCCAATACATTGAAATAATAGTTAATATATCATTTGAGCTATATTATTTTACAAATATTTCTAAGCCGAGATATTTGTAATGTGAGCCTAGTATAGTTTACAAAAGGGCTAAAAGAATTAATTCTTTTAGCCCTTTATTTTTGCGATCATAGGATCAAGACGAATGCCCACATTGTTCTGATATTTCAAGGGTATGTATTTACATACTTAATCTATATATAGTATACTAAATATGTAATTGCATACTTAGATTCGTTAATTTAAACTTAATATGCTTTTGCATACTTATCAATTTAACATACAGGTGACATATGAGCCAAACATTAGAATGTTGTAAAGACTGTAAAGATTGCTGTAAGGAATGCAGCACTGCTTGCTGTATGGACTGTAAAGATTGCTGTAATGACTGCAGCACTGCTTGCCAGTGTAAATCCTAAATGATTAGTTTTGTAGCAGATTTCTAAATTTAAAAATCTGCTACAGAGCCATCATCTGAAATAGGTGTATCTAATATTTTTTCTTGAAAAGGATATTTAGATATACTTTCTTCATTTAGAGTTATCCCCAATCCGGGTTCATTAGGTACCAGTAAATAACCTTTCTCTAATTTGAGTTTATTTGATAACAATTCACTTTTAGGTGGTTCGGATTCACCTGTATACTCTTGTAATGCAAAATTTGGAATACATGCATCTAATTGCACACAAGCAGCTGTGCTGATTGGACTAAGAGGATTGTGAGGTATTACTTTAACATGAAATGATTCAGCTATAGACGCAACTTTTTTTGATCCGGAAAGACCTCCGCATAAACAGACATCAGGTCTAACAAAATCACAACCTTTATTTTCTAGAAGTTGTTGATATTCAAAAATAGTGGAGAATCTTTCGCCAGTGGCAATTGGAATATTAATAGACTTTTTAATATCAGCCATTATAGCTGGACTGTCAGGCAGCATGGGATCTTCATAAAAATATGGATTAAATTGTTCTAACCTTCTTCCTAAAGCTACAGATTCTGTCGGATTCATTTGCCTGTGTATTTCTACACAAATATCTATGTCTGGCCCTACGGATTCTCTTACTGCTTTAACTCTTTCAACTGCCTCATTTGACCATTTAGAATATGATTTGTGTAACCAATGATTAGGTGCAAAAGCACTAAATCTGACAGCACTAAATCCTTCATTTACAGCTTTTTTTGCATCATTATAAAGTAATTCTGGTGTGTCACCATTAATATGTATATAACATCTTACTTTATCTCTAACTTTGCCACCCATTAATTCATATATGGGCACACCCAATCGTTTCCCTTTAATATCCCACAAAGCAATATCTATTGCTGATAATGCTCCATTAATTACAGAGCCCATGAAATGAGAGTTACGATATAGAAATTGGTAATGGTGTTCAATTAAGTCAGGATTTTTTCCTATCAGATATGGTTCACATACCTTGAGCATAGTTTCTGTAGGTCTTTGCCATCCATGAACTCCTGCTTCACCTATACCTACTGTACCATCTTCACAATGAATTTTTAATATTAACCAGCGAGACCATAAGATTGTTTCTATTTTTTCAATTTTAGTGACCTTCATTTCTAGCTCTCTTTTTTGATATACTAATGATTATAAATATGGCTAATTTAAGTACTATAAATATTTATTTTATAGAGTGAATTATGAGATATTTATTTTATCGAATCAAGTTCAATATGTTCTAGTTTTAAACTGTATTCTATTAATAGAATTTGATTAGTTATATAATAATGATTTAAATCATACATCTCAGATTAATTGAGCAATATATTAAATTATTCAAAAAAATTAAGTTTGATTTTTCTTGGCCTTGTTTTAGCATTTTTTATATTAGAATTATGTGTCAGAATCCTTTTTAGTGTTTTACCTAATCAATATTTACCTTCTTATGGAATATATCAAAGTACTGATCCTGTGCTAGGTCCAAAATTAATTCCAGGATCAAAAGGTATTTGGAGTAAAGAAGGTTTTTCTAAAGTTGAAATTAACTCACAAGGTTGGAATGATTTTGAAAGAGAATACAATAAACCACCTGATGTAATTAGAGTGGCAATTGTTGGAGATTCGTTTATTGAGGCTCTACAAGTTCCGAAAATAGATTCTGTAGGTTCCAAACTTGAATCATGGTTAGGTGTAAACTGTAATGACAAATTGGATGAGATTAGATATGAAGTATTATCATTTGGAGCATCTGGTTGGGGCACAACACAGATGCATTTAGCAATTAAAAATGAAGTAATTCAATATGATCCAGATTTCGTAATTATGGCTTTTTTCCCTGGCAATGATTTGAAAAATAACATTTATGAATTGGAATTAAATTCTAATAGACCTTATTTCAAAATGGAAAATGGATCGTTAATTCAATCGTCATCTCCAACTATAAATAATAGTTTTAAGAGATCTGTATATATATTTTTACGTAATAATTTTTTAATGATTCAGTTAATCCGAGAGCCTATAGCCAATATATTTTGGGAATTTTCTCGTGATGAAAAAATTAAAGAATCAAATTCTGATGGTAAGTCGGATTATTCTAGAAAATTAGAGTTAATTGACAGAAGTACTTGGGGTAATAATTCAGACAATGAATTTGTTGAATATTCTTGGGATTTGTTTGAATCAATTCTTTTAAAAACCAAAGAAGATTTGGATAATAAAAATATTGAATTTATTTCTCTTGTTGTATCTAGAGGCGAAGTTGTTGACAATCGTAAAGACGTAGTCGAACAATGGGCTGTAAAAAATGATTTTTCAAATATATTTTATCCCGAAGAAAGAGTGGAGAATTTTGGTAAAAAAAATAATATCCCTGTTATTTCTATTTCTCGTATAATGACTGATTTGAATTGGGATCTTAGTAAAGAAATTACATATTTCCATGGTTTTGATCATAATTTAGGAGCAGGGCATTGGAATCATAATGGACATACACTAACTAGTAAAATAATTGGCGAGAAAGTTTGTGGTTTAAGAAAGTAATTAAGATATACTTCCTTTTGTTGATGGAATAGTATTTCTTTTTGGATCTAAAGTTAAGTCATTTTTTAAAAATCAAAATATAAAAACTCCGTCTTGGGAACATTCAACATAAGAAGAATTGATAAAAACAACATTGTTGCTAAATATATTGAACCTCTGATATTAAAATCAAATTTTAAATTAATTAACGATTTTTCTTTTTTATTAATAATTTCATTTGTGTTTGCAAATAGAGAAATTATAAGTATTGATATAACTATATAAAAAACTCCTACCAAATCAAAACTTCCAATATTCTGACCTTCGAATACTATTAATGAAGAGGTAAATGGTAGAAACTTTTCTAATCTGTGATCTAAATAAAATCCATTTTGCCCAATCATTCCTAAATAAATATTTTTAATTGACATTAAATTTTCTGATCTAAATAAAACCCAGTTTATTGTTACTAGTAAGAAAGTAAAAATTTGTTTCCCAAATGTTGGTAAATATATTTTAAGATTATTTCTGTTAATTTCGTGATTTATGATCAATAAAATCCCGTGAGATAAACCCCATAAAATAAAATTCCACCCTGCTCCATGCCATACACCACCTACTAACATCACTATCAATATATTTAAATATTTTATAAATGTACCTTTTTTATTCCCACCTAATGGAATATAAATGTATTCTTTTAAAAATGAGGAAAGTGATATGTGCCACCTTCGCCAAAAATCTATAATACTTTTTGATTTATAAGGAGAATTAAAATTCAAAGGTAATTTTATTCCGAAAATTTGTCCTAATCCAATCGCCATATCTGAATATCCAGAGAAATCAAAATATATTTGAAAAGTAAAAGCTAATACACCGCCCCATGATTCGAAAAAAGATAGTGTATGTTGACTTGAATGGAAGAATACGTTGTCTGTTACTAATCCAAGTTGATCTGCTAAGACAACTTTTTTGAACAACCCAATTGAGAATATAACTATTCCAATTGAAATGTTATCTAATGAAATATTAAGTTTGTTAGATTTTAATTGAGGTATGAATTGATGAAACCTAACAATTGGACCTGCTATTAATTGCGGAAAAAAAGTAATAAAAAGCATATATTCATAAATTGAAAATTTGGTTGTTTTATTTTTATAACTATCTACTATAAAAGCTATTTGTTGAAATGTGAAAAATGAAATCGCTAATGGTAAAGCTATATTATAATGAGTAAATTGCTTATCTAGTATCAGAGATATGTTATCAATGAAAAAATTTGTATATTTGAAAAATAATAGTAAAGATATGTTAATAATTAAACCTGTTATTAAAAATCTTCTGTTTTTAATTTTTTTATGTATTAGAAAATTAAACAGAACTGATCCTATTAATAACGGAACAAAAGATATATTCCAAAAACCATAAAAGAAAATAGAACTTAAAATTATCAGGTATATATTTGTTTCTTTACTTATATATCTTTGTGTAAATGAAGCAAATATTAAAACGACCGGAATAAAAACAAATATAAATTCAGGCGAATTAAATAACATTTTTAGTTAATTGTGCCTTTTGTTGAGGGTACAGATTTTCTTCTTGGATCAATAAGTAATGATTGTTTTAGAACTATTCCTAATGATTTAAATATAGCTTCAGAAATGTGATGATTGTTAACACCTTCTAATATTGTAGTAAATAAATTACAGTTTGCTTCTCTACTAAATGTTTCTAGAAAATGTGCAATTAAGGACCCGCTTAATTCGCCTAAATCTGAATCACCAATATATCCAGATAATTTAAAGTATCCTCGTCCACCGAAATCTATTACATTTCGTACTAGGGTTTCATCTAATGGAACATAAGCATGGCTAGTCCTGGTAATACCTTTCCCGTCGCCGATACATTTAGAAAAAGATTGTCCAAGAATAATCCCTAAGTCTTCAACTACATGATGCCACCCAAGTCCGCTATCTCCGCTTACAAGTTGAATATCTAAATCTATAAGTCCGTGCTTGGACAATTGTGAAAGCATGTGATCAAACATTTCATTACCAGTATTGATATTTGAATTACCATTACCATCAATATTTAATGATATTTCAATATTAGTTTCGTTGGTTTTTCTTGAATGTTTTATTTTTCTATCAGGCATATGTATTAAATAAATTAATTTTAGGAAGGTTATTATACCTTTAATTTAGATTTATTTAATATAGTTTTTGAATTTAATTTTTTAATAATTTATCGACGTTTAGAGATTTATTAAAAACTAATTTGTTTTCAATAACAGTTATGCCTTCAGCTGAAATATCCTCTAGATGGTTAATTGCTAGATCCAAATTTGTGTTTTCTACAATAATTGTCGCAGCATACCAGTTTTTTTGATCATTTGAATATACTTTTGCTATTGTTGGGCCAATTACCCCACTAAGATAATTGTATTCTTTTAATTGATTGAATAGTGAATTTTCATCTTTTGATTCTATATTGAATATGATGGTATTATATTTTTTGGAATTTAAGTACCCATGTATAAACCTTAAAATCTTCTTTGCAGATTCAAATTTGTCATTAGAATTTTGAATTGAAGAATTGTTCATTATCATGCATGCTTCTGAAAAAAGTATGTAACCGTCATTCAATATTTTCAAATTATTAGCTCTAATAGTATTTCCTGTTGCACTAATATCAACAATCATATCTGCAATCCCCATTTCGGGAGCAACTTCTACGGATCCACTAGTATGAATGAGTTCGTATGCTTCGATCTCATTTTGAGATAAAAATTTTGCAGTTAATACAGGATACTTGGTTGCAATTCTAAGTTTTTGAGTTTTGGAATGTTTTAATAAATCTTTTGTATTATTAACTTTATCCCATTTTTGAGGCACTGCAACAACTAGCTCACAATTTCCGTAACCCATTTTTTCAATAATAATTTTAGTGCTTGAAGCTTTATCATTTTCTAAATACCTATCAAGTCCTAAGATTCCTATATCAGCGATATTTTTGTTAACAGAATCAGAGATGTCTGATTGTCTTTGGAAAATTATTTTTATATTTTTGTCAAAATGTGTTTTTCCTGTGTAAGACCTAGAATTAGATCTTTCAATAGAAATACCTGCATTATTAAAAAATTCAATAGTTGATTGGTATAATGGCCCACTTGATGGTAGTGCAATTGATAGCATAATTATGTAATTTCATTGATTTATATTGAAGAATTAGTTTCTCATTATGGATAATAATAGTCAATGTTACATATAATGAATCATTAATAAATTAATAAATATTGAGTTAAAATTGAAAATTCATATAGTAGATTATGATTCGGGAAATTTAGAAAGTATTAGAAATGCATTAACTAAAGTTGGATGTAGCCATACTACCACAAATAATCCTAAAGAATTAAGAAAAGCTAAAGCTGTAATATTTCCAGGACAAGGATCATTCCCGTCTGCACTAAAAAAATTACATCAATATGACATGGTTGAAACTATCAAATCACTGGTAGTGCAAGGTATTCCATTTTTAGGTATTTGTTTAGGATTGCAGTTGATGTTTGATTCTTCTGATGAAGGCCAAATGAATGGATTAGGACTTTTTGAGGGAATAGTTCCTAAAATATCTAATTCCGTAAAAGTTCCACAAATTGGATGGAATAAGGTTAAAATTAGCAATTCAAATATTATTTTTGATAATATCCCAGATAATTCTTATTTTTATTTTCTTCATAGCTACTACGTTAAACCCACATCGAAAAATAATATTATTGGATTTACTGATTATGGGATTGAATATTGCTCAGCCTATTCAAAAAACAATTATATTGGAGTTCAATTTCACCCCGAAAAAAGCGGTCAATTAGGACTGAAAATTTTTGATAATTTTATTAATAAATTTGTAGTTTAAAGTAAAACATGAAAATTTTTCCAGCTATTGATATTTTGAATGAAAAATGTGTCAGGCTCTTTAAGGGAGATTATAACAAAGCTACTGTGTATTCAGAAGATCCAAACAAAATGATTAATAAATGGTCTGAACATGGTGCTGAATGGATTCATATAGTTGATTTAGATGGCGCCAGAAAAGGGAAGCCAATATCTAAAGCATTAATTACCAAGATGATTGATAACTCTAGTGTGAAGATTCAAATTGGTGGAGGAATAAGAGATTTGGATTCTATTGAATATTATCTTTCAAATGGTGTCGAAAGAGTTATTTTAGGGAGCGTTGCTATCGAAAATAAGAACGATTTTGTTAATACAGCAGTTTCTAAGTACGGCTCAGATCGAATTATAATTTCAGTTGATTCTGAGAATGGTTTTGTAAAATCCGACGGATGGATTAAGTCAAGTAAAATATCACCTAAAGAATTGATTTCAAATATGCTTAGTTCAGGGGTAACTAATTTTATTTATACAGACATTGAAAAAGATGGTACATTTCAAGGTGTGTCAATTGAAACTATAGAATCTATAACAAAAGAATATCATTTGAATTTAATTGTTGCGGGCGGAATATCTTCAATTGATGATATAAAAAATTTAGAGAAATTAAATGTAGAAGGAGTCATAATAGGTAAAGCTTTTTATGAAAATCATTTGAACCCTTCAATTATTTCACAATTTAAATAATTTAAAGGGTAAATATGCTGACCAAAAGAATTATCCCTTGTCTAGATGTAGATAAAGGAAAAGTTGTAAAAGGAAAAAGTTTTGTTGATCTTGTAGAGGCAGGAGATCCTGTAGATATGGCAAAAAAATACTACGAATCTGGTGCAGATGAAATTGTTTTTTTAGATATTACAGCAAGCGTTGAAAAAAGAGAGACTATTCTAGAAATAGTTCAAAAAGTTTCTAAACATGTTTTTATTCCACTTACTGTTGGGGGAGGAATCCAAAGTGTTGAGGATATTAAAAAATTATTAAATTGTGGTGCTGATAAAGTTTCAATTAACACTGCTGGTATTTTAAATAAGAATTTAATTTCAGAATCCTCAGATTATTTTGGATCTCAGGCAATAGTTGGTGCTATAGACGCAAAAAAAACACAAGAATCCTGGGAAATTTATAGCCATGGAGGTAGGAAATCTACAGGAATAGATGCTATTGATTGGGCAAAAGAGTTAGAACTATTAGGCGCAGGAGAATTGTTGGTCACAAGCATTGATCAAGATGGGAAAACTTCTGGTTATGATCTAGATCTTTTGAAAGAAATAACAAATAATGTAAATATACCAATTATAGCAAGTGGAGGAGCGGGATCTCCTGATCATATGGTTGAAGCCTTTTCAATTGGTAATGCAGATGCTGTGCTTGCAGCTAGTATATTTCATTTTGAGGAATATACAATTAAAAATACCAAGCAATATTTAAAATCAAAAGGAATAAATATTAGAGATGAGTGAAAATAATAATTTAAAACTTATACCTGCAATAATACAGGACCATCGAACCCTGAATGTGTTGATGCTTGGATATATGAATCAAGAGTCAATTGACTTAACCCTTAAAACAAAAAAAATTTGGTTTTATAGCAGAAGTAGAAATAAATTATGGCAAAAAGGTGAAACATCTGGTAATTTTTTGAATTTAAAACAATTGGTATACGATTGCGATAAAGACGCTATATTGGCTACAGCTATCCCTGATGGCCCAACTTGCCATAATGGTACGTATAGTTGCTTTGAAGGTTTAGATAAAAATCATAATTTTTTATATCAACTAATTAATATAATTAACCAAAGAAATACCGATTCTAAAAAGGATAGTTATACTTCAAAATTATTACATAATGGAATACCTAAAATAGCTCAAAAAATTGTAGAGGAAGCAGGCGAGTTAAGCATTGCAAGCTTAGGTGATGATAAAAAAGAAGTTATATATGAATTTGCAGATCTACTTTTTCATATGTTAGTTTTATTAGAAAAAACAGAGATAAATATAGAAGAAATTTGGAGTGAACTTGCTTCAAGAAATAATGAAAAATAAAAGGAGGAATATTTATGTCTGAATTTGTAGATACAGTTATCAAAGGAGGTATAGTAGCTTTCTCTTCCAATGCATTTCAATCTAGTATCGCAATCAAAGGCGAAAAAATTGTAGCTGTAGGCGATTATTCTACTATGCCAAAAGCTAAAACCTATATCGACGCTTCAGGTAAATTTGTTCTTCCTGGACTTATCGACAGTCATGTCCATATTAGAGAAAAACCTGGAGATGACTGGGGAATTACATCTAAAGCAGCTGCCTTAGCTGGGTTAACAACAATTATTCCATTTGGAGAATACAAATCAGATCAAAAAGAAACGTTGCCAGAATCAATAGAAAGATGGAAATCAGAAGCAGGAAAGGAGTCTTTTGTAGATTATTCCCTTCACTATATTCTTAGTAATACACCATATATCGTTGAAGGACTCAAACAAGCAATGGAAATGGGAGTAACTTCTTATAAGATGTTTATGACATACGATCATAGAGTTTCAGATTCATTCATAGCAAATGTCATGGAAATTGTAGGTAAAAACGGAGGTATAGTCCAACTACATGCTGAAAATGGAGATGTCATAGAGCATTTAATGAATAAATCTATATCTTTAGACAAAACAAAACCCACAGATTTTCCAGCAACATGCCCTCCTTGGGCTGAAGAAGAGGCAATAAATAGAGGAATTTTATTAGCTAAAATGACTGAATGCCCTTTGTATATTGTGCACCTGACGACAAAAATTGGTTTAGATAGAATTATTCAAGCTCAATTATCAGGACAGCAAGTTTGGGCAGAAACATGTCCTCAATACTTGTTATTAGATGAAACAGCCTTGGAAAAAATTGGACCCTTTGCAAAAATCGGACCTCCTTTGAGACCTGCTGATGGATTAAATCAATCTGCATTATGGAATGGTTTGAAAAATGGATATTTATCTACAATTGGCAGCGACCATTCTCCTGCACCATCAGATAAAAAAGAACTAGGTTGGGATAATATTTTTAGAGCTCCTAATGGCGATGCAATTCCATTTGGCGCTCCATCTATAGAGACTTTAGTTCCTTTAATTTTTTCTGAAGGAGTTGTAAAAAGGGAATTTCCAATTTGGTGGATGGCTAGAATGCTTTCTGAAAATCCGGCAAGAATTTTTGGAATTTACCCTAAAAAAGGAATTATACAGCCGGGTTCAGATGCAGATTTACTGATTATTGACCCTGACTCAAAATCCACTATAACTGCAAAGAAGCATCAAAGTACCACTGGTTATACCCCTTATGAAGATTGGGAAATACAAGGAAATCCGTGGATGACATTTCTTAGAGGAAATGTATTGTTGAATGATGGTAATTTGGAACAATCACCGGGATTTGGAAACTTTATTTCTGCAGGTTCTCCAGTTCCTCCAATTGCAGGGATTTCACATTAAAATTTAAATTAATATCTAAATTAATTAGTACTATGAAAAAAAATCTAAACATGGTGATCCTTGATGATTATCAAAAATATTTTCATCAAATGAAGAATGATAAAAGATTACCTGAAAATATTAATTTAACTATATTTGAAAATCATTTTAATAATTCGAAAGATTTAGTTTATCATTTGAAAAAATACAACATAATAGTTGGGATACGAGAAAGAACTAGTTTTCCAGAAAAAGTGATAAATAAATTACCTAATTTAAATTTACTCATAACTACAGGTCTTAAGAATGCTTCTTTTGATTTAGATGCATCAACAAAAAATAATATTGTAGTTTCTGGAACTTCCGGATCAGGAGAGGGCCCAGTTGATCTAACTTGGGGATTAATTATTTCACTGGTAAGAAAAATACACATCGAAGACAAGCTTGTTAGAGAAGGTAAGTGGGGACATTTTATTGGACCAAGCTTATCGGGTAAAACATTAGGTATACTAGGGTTAGGACATATAGGTAAATTAGTATCAAAAGTGGGATTGGCATTTGGCATGAAGGTTATTTCATGGAGTGAAAACTTGGACCAAATATCTGCTAAAAAATATGGAGTTACTTATGTTGATAAAGAAACACTTTTTAGTAAGTCTGATATTTTATCAATTCATACAAAACTAAGTGATAGAACAAGAGGTATTGTGGGGAAAAAAGAAATAAGCTTTATGAAACCAACTTCTTACCTAATAAATACATCGCGAGGTCCGATAATTAAAGAGCAAGCCTTAATTGAAGCATTAAATTCAAATAAAATTGCAGGTGCAGGGCTAGATACTTTTGATGTTGAACCATTATATCCAAGTCATCCTTTATTGCATACGCCAAATACTCTTTTGACACCACATATAGGCTATGTCACAAAAGAAGCATACAAAGCTTACTATGAGGGTATATTAGAAAATGTTATTTCTTTCTTAAATCACAACCCAACGAGAGTACTAAATCCTGAAGTTTTAAGTAAATTATATGGTTAAGATTTTTTAAATTATACTTTTATTTTAAAACTACAGTTTATATTTATGTTTATAATATTCATGTATGAAAAATGAAAGTTGGTTTGTTTATATATTGCTTTGTAAGGACAGTACATTTTACACCGGAGTTACAAATGATATTAAAAAACGAATATTAGCACATGAAAACGGAAAAGGCGCAAAGTATACAAAAGGTAGAGGACCTTTTAAATTGATCTACAAATGTGCGTTTGAAACACAAAGCTTGGCTTTGAAAGAAGAGATAAGAATAAAAAAACTATCTAAAATTCAAAAATTAAAATTAATAAAAATATGAGGTTTAATAATGGAAGATAATGAGTTATATAACAGCATAAGAAGATTTCTTGATAATAAAAATTTCGTAAATATTGAATTTCATAATTTTGAAAAACAATTTTTACATGAATCAAATATAAGTTGGGAACAAGATACTATCGGAATTATTGTTGCTTGTATGATTGAAAAATATGGGAATCATTGGATAAATATGCACAATGATTTTAAACGTATAATATTAGAACCATTAATAACTTTATCGCGTAAAGAAAAAGAATTAGAAAGAGGTTTATAAGGGGAATGCTATGCCACAAATTAAATTACAAGATATAAATATAGAGTATCAGGAATTTATTCCAGAAATAAATAATTACGAAACTATAATTTTTATGCACGGAAGAGGAGGTAATTTGTTGTCATGGTTTCAGCAGATTCCATATTTTTCAAAAAAATATCGATGCGTTGTGTATTCTCAAAGAGGTTTTGGTCATTCTTATGATTTACCTGATGGACCTGGATGGTCATCTTTCCCGAATGATCTGAAAGGAGTTATGGATAACCTGAATATCAAACAAGCGCATTTGGTTGCGCAATCAATGGGAGGAGTATCTGCACTAGGATTCGCTGTGAATAACCCAGAAAGAGTTTTAAGTATTACTTTTGCTGATACTACAGGCGGAATGGGAGAACCTGAATTAGAAAGAGAAATGATAAAGTGGAAAGAAAATAATCCTAGGACAAGAGGAAGATTTGAAGCAATCTCTGAAATATTTGAAAAGCAAAATCCGGAAATGGCAAATTTATATTTTCAAATAGGATTGAGTAATCCTGAACTCACTAACCCTGATATGTCTTTGAGTAAAATAAACTTGTTGGGAGGGCCCTCTGGAGATCAATTAAAAGCTTTGACTATGCCTGTTTTATTTATTGTGGGAGAGTATGATACTTTGATGCCTCCAAAAATAATTAAATTAGCTTCTAAATTTATAAGACATTCAAAGTATATCTATGTTCCAGGTTGTGGACATTCAGTATATTTTGAAAAACCTGATATATTTAATTTTGAAGTTTTAAAATTTATCCAATCATAATAAAATCAACTTTTACTTTTTTATAAAGGGGAGAGGTCACGTTTTTATTTGACTTTTTTACTATAAAAAGATAGAATCGGGGACAATATACTTTAAGAAGTTAATTAATTATTAATGTTTAAGGAGAAATAATTATGAAATCTAAGTTATTTTTTCTACTTTTAGCAGTTATGTCTTTAACTCTAATCATCGCTTGTAGCGAAGAAGTTGAAGAAGCAGCTCCTCAAGTAGAAGTAACAAAAGACTCACATGATGATGATGATGATCATGATCACGATGAGCACGAAGATCATTCAACTTTAGAAGAAGTACTAGAGCGTGGAGTCTTAAAATGTGGTGTTAACGACAACCTAACAGGATTTGGTGTTGTAACATCTGCAGGGACTTTTGAAGGTTTTGACATTGATTATTGTAAAGCTGTAGCAGCTGCAATATTAGGTGATGCAAGTAAAGTGGAGTATGTTCCATTAACAGCGTCAGCAAGATTCGAAGCTCTAAGCTCTGAAGAAATTGATCTATTAATCAGAAATACCACTTGGACAGCAAGTAGGGACAGAGATCTAGGTAATGATTTTACTGCAACTACTTTTTACGATGGACAAGGAATGATGGTATATGCTGATAGTGGTTATAAAACAATTGAAGATATGGCTGGAGCTACTATTTGTGTGCTTCAGGGTACAACTACAGAATTGAATCTTGATGACAGATTTAAATCTGCAGGATTGGATTATACTCCACTAACTTTTGAAACTAATGATCCGCTACAGGCTGCTTTCGAAGAAAGAAGATGTGACGGATGGACTACAGATAAATCTGGTCTTGCATCTAAAAGAGCAGAATTTCCTGCAGCAGCAGGAGGACCTGAATCATTAGTAGTATTAGCTGAAACTCTTTCTAAAGAACCCTTAGGTCCTTTAACAAGAGATAATGACAGCGAATTTTACGATGTAGTTCAATGGGTAGTTTTCGGATTAATTCAAGCAGAAGAGAGTGGTATTACAAGTTCTAATGTTGCTGCCATGGCTGCTGACCCTAAAGACCCAGGAATGGCAAGATTACTTGGAGTTCCTTATGGAGACGGGAAAGTTGCTGACTTTTCATTTGGAGTAGATCCAACGTTTATTCAACATGCTATAAAAGCAGTTGGTAACTACGGAGAAATCTACGAAAGACATTTAACTCCTCTT
Organism: Chloroflexota bacterium; assembly: GCA_002715665.1. The sequence continues at coordinate 16,277 of PAZO01000002.1, forward strand.
GGATTAACCAGAGCGGGTTCATTAAATGCTATGTGGACTGAAGGTGGATTAATATATGCACCTCCATTCAGATAGTCTAGCTATTAAATAGTTAACCTTATAAAATGTCGGGCTGTTAAATTGCCCGACATTTTATTTATTATGGTATATTTTAATTATGAGTATTTTTATAGCCAAATTATCTACTTGGAGTAGATCCCAGAAAAATCGAAATTTATTTTATCAGTTTGTTTTTTTGATTCTTGTCGCATTTTTTGTGAATTACTTGATTTCAAAAGCAATGCAATTAGAATTGACATTAAGTCATTTTGAAAGTAGATCAGGATTCGGAATTAGTCATACATTCATCAAAGATTACACCAGCAATGACAGTAGATGGTCAGCTTATTTTACAGGAGTTATAAATACTGTCAGAGTTAGTTTAGTTGCGATAATCCTTGCTACTTTACTTGGAACGATAATGGGAGTCGCAAGGCTTTCAAAGAATGTTTTGTTTTCAACAATTGCGTACCTCTATGTGGAATTAGTAAGAAATACTCCATTACTTATACAAATTATATTTTGGCAAATTATATTTTTAAAACTACCTAGAATCACAGAAGCTCTAACTTTTGGTAGTACTGTAGTGGTATCTAATAGAGGTATATTACTTCCTTATGCCAAGCCGGCTGAAGACATTAATTCCAATATTTTTGTCATTGTTCTTTTATTTATCATAATTATTTCATTTGTTCTTTCTTATTATTTAAATAAAAAAGAAGATATTGATGGCAAGAAATTCAAAATACTAAATTATAATATAAATGGTTCGTTGGCTGGAACATTTGTTTTTCTAATACTCTCAGTATCAGCCTATTTTATTCTTCAAAAACCTTTTGTTTTAGACTTACCTTCTTTGTATCAAAATTCGAAAGGTACTTATCTTCAATCAGGAGGTTTTGAATTCACACCAGAATTTGGAGCTATTTTATTTGCGTTAGTAATCTATACTGGGACTTTCATTACAGAAATTGTTAGAGGAAGTATACAATCACTTTCAAAAGGTCAGACAGAAGCTGCTCAATCGTTGGGATTAACAAATTATCAATCTATGACGCTAATTATTTTGCCACAAGCATTACGGTCGATTATCCCGCCACTCACAAATCAATTTTTAAATTTGACTAAGAATTCAAGCTTATCTGTAGTAATTGCCTATCCTGAACTTTTTNTNGTTTCTAGAACTATAATGAATAATTCGGGAAGAGCATTACCAGTGTTTTTCTTGATTTTATTTACTTACCTGAGTTTAAGNTTGATTATTTCTTTATTTATGAATTTCATAAATCGAAGAGTTACAAGGATAGGTGCTTAATTTTATGAATCAACAATTAAAATGGGCATACAATACATTTTCAGGATCATTTTATAATACCTTTATAACTTTTATTTCTTTAGTTATTTTTGGATTTATAGCTAGTAATCTTATTGGATTTATATCAACTTCAGAGTGGGCTGTTGTAACCGAGAATAAAAGATTACTTCTTGTTGGTCGCTTACCTCAGGGAGAAGAATGGAGAGCATGGTCTATATTATGGATCTCTTCATTTTTAATTTTTTCGTCATTAAACATATTTGTTAAACCATCAATAAAAGAATTAATATTTATTTCTGTTATCTTTGTTAGTGTATNCCTTATATTCATAACTCAAGATGCATTATTTAATGTGATTATATTTACAACTCTTTCACTAGGTTCTTATTTATTTGCAAAGTATATTTCGCAAACCCCTTACATTACTATTTTTAGAAAATTACTGGCATTTATGTGGNTATCTATAATTCCATTAATTTTTCTAATTCTAATAATTGGAGATGGTCCTAAACCAACTTTATGGGGAGGTTTTTTGTTAAATATAATTTTGGCTGGTGTTGCTATTTCTATTGGATTTCCATTAGGATTATTATTTGCCTTAGGAAGAGCAAGTCAATTACCTGCTGTCAAAATTGTATGTACAATATATATAGAAACTATTAGAGGTGCCCCTTTAGTTGGATGGTTATTATTGGCTTGGTTTGTTCTACCTAAGTTTTTACCAGAATTNTGGAATTTNAATGAAACTAGNGTAGTTATTAGAGCTATGATNATATTGTCAGCTTTTACAAGTGCTTATACTGCAGAAGTTATAAGAGGAGGACTGCAATCGATACCTAAAGGCCAAATTGAGGCTNCAGATAGTTTGAATTTAAATTTATATACAAAATTAACCTTAATTATTTTGCCTCAAGCTATTCGTGTTGTGATTCCTGCTCTAATTAGTACATTTATTGCAGTATTCAAAGATACTTCTTTAGTTTTTGTATTAGCCTTAACAGATATACTGCAAGTTGGCAGAATTATTCCAGAACAAGATCCTNAATTTTTTGGAAAAGCATTAGAAGCGCTTAGTGTAGTTGCATTTTTGTTTTGGATTGTTTCTATGGCTTTATCAAATCTAAGCACAAGAGTTGAAAGATCAATGGGTATAGGAACTCGTTAAAATTAATAAATAGGAGTTATATTATGAAAAATACATCAAAAAAAGAGATAGGTAAAGAAATTATTTCAACTACAGATATAACAAAATCTTTTGGTAAATTTCAAGCTTTAAAAGGGATAACATCCAAAGTATTTGAAAAAGAAGTGGTAGTTGTTTTTGGTCCTTCAGGGTCAGGGAAATCAACTTATATTCGTACTCTTAACAGATTAGAACCACATGATTCGGGTCAAATCATTATCGATGGAGTAGAGTTAAATGATGATGTTAAAAATCTCCAGCATGTTAGATCAAATATCGGAATGGTATTTCAACAATTTAATTTGTTTCCTCACCTTTCAGTTTTAAGAAATATTACTTTAGCCCCTCAAAAAGTCAAAGGAATGAAAAGATCTGAAGCTGATGACATTGCTATGAGTTTATTAAAGAGAGTTGGAATTCCTGAACAAGCAGATAAATTTCCTAGCCAATTATCAGGTGGGCAACAGCAAAGATTAGCAATAGCCAGGGCTTTAGCTATGCAACCTAAAATTATGCTATTTGATGAACCGACGTCAGCTNTAGATCCTGAAATGATTAAAGAAGTACTAGAAGTTATGACAGAGTTAGCTGAATCAGGAATGACAATGATTTGTGTTACTCATGAAATGGGCTTTGCCAGGGAAGTCGCTGATAGATTTTTATTTTTTGATGAAGGTCTTATAGTTGAAGAAGGAACTCCAGATCATTTTTTTAATAATCCTAAAGAAGATAGAACTAAATTATTTTTAAGCCAAATACTGTAATTAATGAAAAAATATATTATTGTAGTAAATCCTCGAAGTGGCAANAAACAAGGATTAAGAATTTTAGATGATATTAAACATAAACTTGATAAATCTAAAATTAATTTTGAAATTCGTATTACAGAATTTCGAGGGCACGCGCAACAAATTATTCAAACTTTAAATNTGTCAGACTATGAAGGTATTCTGATTGTTGGTGGCGATGGGTCTTTTCATGAGATTGTTAACGGCATGCTAAAAAGAAATGATGATAAGAGAATACCTATTGGTATCATTCCAGCAGGCACTGGTAATTCTTTTCTTTTAGATTTAAATATTACCAATACAGCTACCGCTTTAGATAACATAATTAAAAGTAAAACAAAAAAAATTGATATATTAAAAATCACATATGCAAATGAATTGAAATATTCAATTAATTTAGTTGGCTGGGGAATGATTACAGATGTTGGATTAACTTCTGAAAAATTTAGATTTATGGGTTATTCAAGATACACAATTGCAGCGATTGTAGAAATACTTTTCAAAAAATCTAGATACGCAAAAATAGAAATCGATGACACTGTTTTACAGAATAGATTTATGTTTGCTATAGCTTGCAATTCAAAACATGTAGGCAAAGGAATGATGATGGCACCTAAAGCTGAATTAGATGATGGTTTTATGGATGTAATCATCGCGGATGGTGATGTNTCAAGATATAGATTATTGAATGTATTACCTAAATTATTTGANGGTACACATGTTAATGAACCTGAAGTTAAAAGTTTTAAAAGTAAAAAGCTCAAATTAATTTCAAAAAATAGAGATCAATTGAATATAGATGGCGAAATGATAGGGGAAAGCCCTTTTGAAGTTGAAGTTCTAGAAAAAGAAATAGAAATATTTAATTAATACCACTGCATAGATCGTTTTACAGCTTTCTTCCAATTTCCATATAGTTCATTTATTTGTTCAGGATTAAAGTTATATGAATACTCTTTATGTTCTGAATTAAGTTTTTTTAATTCTTTTATATCCCATAACCCTGCTTGTATTCCTGCCATGTAACCTGCTCCTAATGCTGTTAATTCAGAATTGTGAGGTCTCTTTAAGTTTATTCCCAAAATATTTGACTGAAATTGCATTAAATAATTATTTTGAGAAGCTCCTCCATCTACACTTAACATTTGTATTTTACTTCCCACGTCATTTTCCATACTTATAAGCACGTCTTTGGTTTGAAATGCTATTGAATTTAAAGTCGCTTTTATAATATCTGATTTATTGGTGTCTCTAGATATTCCAATAATCATTCCGCTGGCACGCATATCCCAATATGGCGCTCCCAATCCATTAAATGCTGGTATAAGATATAAATTGTCTTTATTAGATTTTAAAGCTTCGATTTCTGATTCTTCTGAGCTGTTAATTATTTTTAATTCATCTCTTAACCACTGTACCCCTGCNCCTCCTATAAATATACTTCCTTCTAATGCATAAGAAATTTTATTTTCTATTCCCCAAGCTATTGTACTAAGTAATCCGTTTTTACTATTAATTACTTCATCTCCAGTGTTCATCAATAAAAAACATCCAGTTCCATATGTGTTTTTTATTGATTTTTTTTCATAACACTTGTGACCAAAAAGTGATGCTTGTTGGTCNCCTAATATTCCATTAATAGGGATATTGGTTCCTCTATAATTAAAACTTCCAAAATTATTACTTGAATTTTTAACTTCAGGCAATATTGATTTTGGAATATTTAATTCTTTTAGTATGTCATCATCCCACTCCAATGTATGAATATTAAACAACATTGTTCTTGAAGCATTAGAGAAATCTGTTGCATGCGTTGATCTATTTGTAAGATTCCATACTAGCCATGAATCTATGTTGCCAAATAAAATTTTTCCTGATTTAGCTTTTGCATAAATTTGCGGATTATTGTCCAATATCCACTTAATTTTTGTAGCAGAGAAATAAGTACCAATTAACAAACCAGTTTTTTGAGATATCTTATCATTTAATTTGTTTTTTATTAATCTGTCGCAAATATCAATCGTACGATTATCTTGCCAAACAATTGCATTATGAATGGGGTTTCCAGTTTCTTTATCCCATAATACAGTTGTTTCTCTCTGATTAGTGATTCCAATTGATTTAATATCATCAGGATTGATATTTTGTTTTTTTATTAATTCATCTATAACATAAAAAGCTGAATTTAAGATTTCTTCCGGATCATGTTCAACCCAACCATTTTTAGGATATATTTGAGTTATTTCTTTTTGAACAAGTCCGACTATACTTCCTGACAAGTCCATTAATAATGCTCTAGTACTAGTTGTTCCTTGATCTAAAGATAAAATATATTTATTCATGATTTAACTTTAATAGAGGTAGATTTTTTTCTCAATATTCATAAATAATTATATCAATGTAAATGAAGGAGTTTATATATGAGTGCATTTTTTGAATTAAGAACCTATAAAGTTTTTCCAGGGAAGATGAAGGAATGGATTAAATTTATGGAAAATGAAATTATACCTTTTCAAGTATCGAAAGGAATGGTAATCCACGGTAGTTTTACGGTTGAAAACGACGATGAAACTTATGTTTGGATTAGAAGATTTGAAAACGAAAGTCAAAGAGAATTATTATATTCAAAAGTATATGAAAGTGATAAATGGATAAACGAAATGGTTAAAAATGTCGAGAAGTTGATTGACCGGAATGCCACAATAGTAAAACGTCTCAACTCAACANAAATTTCAGTAATGAAGTGATTTTAATGGAGTAATATTCCTCCATCAATTATTAATTCTGTGCCTGTTATAAATGAAGAAGCATCTGAAAATAAAAACAAAACACCATCAGCCATATCATTTGGGGTCCCTAATCTTTTTAAAGGAATAAAATTAGCCATTTTTTCTTTAGATTCAGAATCATTTTCCCATCTTTTTTGTAAAGGTGTCATTGTCATTCCAGGTACTATAGTATTGGACCGTATATTTCTATCAGCAAATTGCATTGCTACTGATTTAGACAGATTTAAAATTGCTGCTTTAGATTGTGAATAAGCATCTTGCGGAAGAGGATCACCTCGGTAAGCTTGCACGGATGAAAAATGTACCATTGAACCACTATCAGATTTAAGCATTAAGGGAATTGATTTTCGTGCCATATACGTAGATGCTTTAAGATTNATATCAATAACTTTGTCATAAATATCCATGTCTATATCTACTAAAGATTTATCTTTTTCAAATAGCAANACACCAGCAACATTTCCTAAATAATCTAGCTTGCCAGATTCATTAGATATTTCATCAAATATAGAATCTATAGCTTTATAATCAGTAATGTCTTCTTGGAAGTAAGTGATATTTTTGCCTGTATATACAGATGGCTTATTTTTCAGGTCCACTCCGTATACTTTCGCTCCAAAGGATTCNANAGATAAACAAATTTGCTCTCCCATTCCTCCTCCAGCTCCAGTTATTAAAGCAGTTTTATTTGTAAAATTATAAGTAGGTTTTGTGTTATTGGGCATGTTGTTTTCTTTTCTTGAATTTTATATATAAATCATTATACTTGTATAGATAAATTATTATATACAAAAAATATTAACTCTACATGAATGCAGATATAGACAAATTATTTTTAAAAACAGAAGATTTAAAAAATGAGCTTATTAATTTAAGTATTGATATTCATAGTAATCCGGAAATTAAATGGAAAGAATTTGATGCCGTGAAAAATATCAAATCTCTATTAGAAAAATATGACATAGAAGTAGCTATAAATAATAATTACCCAACAGCTTTTGTTTCTTCTATCAAAGGAAACAAAGATGGCCCTGTTATTGCTTTTTTGGCTGAGTATGATGCTTTACCATCAATTGGACACGCATGTGGTCATAATTTGATAGCTATGACTAATGTTGGGTCATTTTTATCATTTTTAGCTCTTAATTCAGAATTCCCAGGTGAAATAAGATTAATAGGCACTCCTGCCGAAGAAGGTGGTGGTGGTAAGATTAGACTTCTTCAAGAAGGAATATTTGATGATATTGATGTTTCCATATCATCTCATGGATCTTCTAATACCACTATATTATGGGAAGACGTACCACATGATGAAGGAATGAGTCTAGCAACATCTAAAGCTCGATATCGATATCATGGAAAAGCATCCCATGCAGCAATTAATCCCGACGAAGGTATTAATGCTTTGAATTCTGTAATAATGTTATTTAATGGCATTGATGCTTTAAGGCAACATTTGAAAGATGATGCTAGAGTGCATGGGATTATTACTGAAGGTGGTAAAGCACCTAATATAGTACCTGCATATGCTGAGGCTGATATTTTGATGAGATCGAAAAATTCTGATTATGTTGAATATATGAGGAAACAAATTGATGATATAGCCCAGGGAGCAGCATTGATGACAGGATCAAAATTGGAAATTGTTGAGGATGAACCTGGGTACAAACATGTAATCCCTAATACAACTATTGCTAAATTGGGTAAATCTTTTTTAAATAACTTGGAAATCAAATTAGACAATCAACCTAGAAATCGGTACGGAAGTGGAGCATCAACTGATTTTGGAAATATTAGTCATGTAATGCCTTCTTATGCATTTAATTTTGCAGTATCCAAAAAACCTACTCCGGGTCATTCAATTGAAATGGAAAAAGCTTCAGTAAGTGATGTTGCTCATCAAAATGGAATTGAAATCATCAAAGGAATGTCTGCAACTGCTTATACATTGCTAAAAGACAAAGTAAAATATAATGAATCAATGGTAGAATTTAAAAACAGAAAAAATTAAAAATAAAATGAATACAAATATAACAAAAAACAAACTTATCGATTTAGTAAAACAAGATTCTATTGATACTGTAATAACGGCTTTCCCGGATATGTATGGGAGATTAGTCGGAAAAAGATTTGATAGTAAATTTTTTATTTCTGATGTATTAGAACAAGGGACACATGCTTGTGATTATTTATTAGGTTCTGATATTGACATGGAAACTATCCCAGGGTATCAGATTTCTAGCTGGGAAAAAGGTTACGGAGATGTTCACTTAAAACTAGATCCGAATACTATAAGAATAGCTGATTGGTTAGATAAAACAGCAATTATTTTAGGTGATGTAGAAAAAAATCACTCATTAGTTAATGAATCTCCTCGATCAATATTAAAAAAACAAATTGACATTGCAAAATCTAAAGGATACGAGATTAAATTAGCATCAGAATTAGAATTCTATGTATTTGATAATACTTATCAAGATGCTAAAAATAATTCTTATATCAAAATGAATCCTAGTAATAGATTCAGGGAAGATTACAATTTACTAAATACTACAAGAGAAGAATCTTATATGTCATTATTGAGAAGACACTTAGACAAATCAGGTATACAGGTAGAATGTACAAAAGGAGAGTGGAGTTTAGGGCAACAAGAAATTAATGTTAAATACACAGACCCTTTGACTATGGCTGATAATCACAGCATTATTAAGCAAGCTGCCAAAGAAATTGCTTACAAAAATGAAATGTCTATAACATTTATGTCTAAATGGGATGAGAATTCAGCTGGTTCAAGTATGCATATTCATTTAAGTTTATGGGATAAAGATGGTAAGAACAATCTGTTTTACAATCCTAAATCTAAATCTGAATTTAAAACTTCTGATCAATTTAAATATTTTTTGGGAGGGTGGATGAAATATTCCCCAGATATATTTATGTTTTATTCTCCTTATCCAACATCGTTCAAAAGATTTGTTTCTGAATCATTTGCACCAACAAAAATAAGTTGGAGTATGGATAATCGAACTTCAACTTATAGAATCGTAGGAGAAGAATCAAGTTTGAGAATTGAATGTAGAATTCCTGGCGCTGATGCCAATCCATATTTAGCTTTTGCTGCAAGTATTGCGGCAGGAATACAAGGAATTGAGGATAAAATTAATCCTCCAAATATTTCTACAGGAGACTCATATAGTAATAACTCACTGGAATCTTGCCCTGACAATATAGATAAAGGACTTCGAATGTTTGAAAAAAGTAAATTTATTGAAAATGTCTTTGGTAAAGGTGTCAAAGATCATTATCAACATTTTTTCAATATAGAAAAATCACTTTACGAAAAAGCTGTAACTGATTGGGAAAAAAATAGATACTTTGAAAGAATATAAATATGACTAAATGGTACAAAGGGAATATACATACTCATACCAATGAGTCAGATGGTGATTCCGATCCAAAAGTTGTTGTTGATTATTTTGTTGAGCATAGCTATGATTTTTTAGTTTTAAGTGATCACAATCATGTAACCATTCTAGATTATGGTAAGGAAAACCCAGGAATTCTTCTGATACCTGGAGAAGAAGTTACAATTCAAGAACCTTTTAATATACATATGGGAGCCATTGGAATAGATTCATATGTTGAACCTATTTATGGAAAAGATTCTTTAGATACACTCAATGCCAATATCCGTGCTATTGAAACTGCTAATGGTATTCCAATATTAAATCATCCTAATTATAAATGGGCAGTTGACGACAAAATGATAATGAAATCTGATCGGTTAAAATTTTTTGAAGTTTATAATGGTGGTACTCATAACAATGATTTGGGCGATATGAAAAATGGGAAAAAAAGCACGGAGCAATTATGGGACTCAGTTTTAAGTTCAGATAAACTAGTTTATGGAGTAGCTACTGATGATTCTCATCATTATAAAACTTGGGGGTCAGCATTTTCTAATCCAGGCCGTGGATGGATTATGGTTAAATCAGATTCTGATTCACAAGATGATATATTGAATAATTTTTCTGATGGTAACTTTTACTCAAGTACAGGAGTATATATCTCAGATTTATTTATTGATAAAAACGAAATTAGTTTTGATATAGATTTAGACCCAAAGCAAATTCATATCTTGTCTCCTAAGATTACAGATCAAGAATTTAAAACGATTTTTATCGGAGATCAAGGAACAATATTAATGGAATCTAATGAATTATCACCCAGATACAAGATTCAAGGGAATGAAAAGTATATTAGGGCTGTGATAACAAGTTCAGATGGTTTCAGTGCATGGTTACAACCTTTTTTTATATAATCCTTAGTTCAAAAAAAAAATTAAGAATAGCTAAAAATTAGTTAATAAAATAATTTGTTTTTGATAAAATATTTATTTAATTATTATGTAGGAAAAGGATTAAGAATTGGAAATATTAATTATATCTGTATTTACTATAGGTTATTTATTTATAGCACTTGAGCATAATATTAGAATTGATAAAGCTGCAATTGCTTTAATTACAGGGGTTTTGACTTGGTCTATATTTGTTTTTTATGCTGATCATCATTTTATTGATGAAGAACTACATCATCACCTTATTGAAATAGGTGAAATAGTCTTTTTCTTATTTGGCGCAATGACTATAGTGGAATTAGTAGATTCGCATCAAGGGTTTAGAATAATCACAGATAAGATAACTACTACGAATGCAGTTAAATTATTATGGATACTATCTATTATTACTTTTTTCTTCTCTGCAGTTTTAGATAATTTGACTACGGCTATAGTTATGGCTGCATTGCTTGGTAAATTGATCAAAAATAGAGATCAGCTTTTGTTTTTTGGCGGAGTTATGATTTTATCAGCAAATGCAGGTGGCGCGTGGTCTCCGATTGGAGATATAACAACTATAATGTTGTGGGTAGGAGGTCAGGTGACCATAAATATTGTGCAGGCTATCATTATTCCTAGTTTAGTTTGTATGATAGTTCCATTAGTTTATGTTTCATTTAAATACAGAGGCATAATAATTGACAGACCAGATATAAATGATGGAGCAATTTCTTTTGAGGTTGATCCTTTTGAACGAAATTTATTATTTATACTTGGTGTGTTGGGGTTATTATTTGTTCCAATTTTCAAAACTGTTACTCATCTTCCTCCTTATCTGGGCATGCTATTCAGTTTAGGAATTTTGTGGACAGTAACTGAATTAATACATAAAAATAAAACTGGAGAGTCTAAATATAAACTTTCTGTTGCAGGTGCACTTTCTAAAATTGACGGATCTACAATATTTTTCTTTTTAGGGATTTTATTAGCTGTGGGTAGTTTGCAATCTACAGGAATACTTAATTCGTTAGCAAATATTCTAGAAGATGTATTTAATGGGAACTTATATTACATAAATATATTTATAGGATTTTTATCTGCCATTCTTGATAATGTACCCCTTGTTGCTGGGGCAATGGGAATGTATGAAGTTCAATCAACAGGTGATTTTGCAGTAGATGGTATGTTTTGGGAATTTTTGGCCTATTGTGCTGGAACTGGTGGTAGTTTGCTAGTAATAGGATCAGCTGCTGGAGTTGCAGTTATGGGTATATTGAGAATTAATTTTATATGGTATATAAAAAATATTACCTTCTTAGCTTTAATAGGATATCTTTCTGGTGCGTTAACCTACATAATTCTTCAGTAAATAAAAATGATTAAATATATTAGAAATTTTTTTTTGTCGTTATCTACAATAGTTTTTGTTTTAGGTATTTCCTATCTTACGGGTCGAGAAGGAAGTTATATATTTAATATTCCATCTTTAGTATTTTTAGCATTAATAATTTTATTGGTACAATGGATTGCATTTATTCCTTCCTATTTAAAATCAACCGAACATTATTTTGATATTACAGGTTCTTTAACTTATGTTACTGTTGCAATATTAGCATTTGCTATAAATGATGATAAAAATATCAGATCAGGGATTTTGACTTTGCTAGTAATTACTTGGGCACTTAGACTAGGATTGTTTTTACTTAAAAGAGTCAAAAACGCTGGATCAGACGGACGTTTCGATGATCTCAAAGATTTTTCAACTTTTTTTATGGTTTGGAATTTGCAAGGATTATGGATTACTTTTACTTTACTAAGTTCTTTAGTTATATTTACTTCTACAAGTTCTCCCGATTTAGGTTTTTATGATTATATTGGTATCATTTTATGGTTTGCAGGAATTTCTATTGAGATAATATCAGATAATCAAAAATCAAAATTTAAAAATGATCTCAATAATAAAAACAAATTTATAAAAACTGGTTTGTGGAAATACTCTAGGCATCCTAATTATTTTGGTGAAATTTTACTTTGGACAGGTGTAACAATTATTTCAATTCCTTTATTTACCGGACTTAGTTGGATTGGCATTATTTCTCCTTTGTTTGTATATGTGATGTTAAAATTTATATCAGGAGTTCGTATTTTGGAAAATAGAGCCGATTTAAAATGGGGAGATGATGAACTCTACATCAAATACAAAAAAGAAACTCCGGAAATATTTCCATTTAAAATAGGATGAAAAATGTCAAAATTATTTGAATCTATAAAAATCAAAAACGAAGTTATCAAAAATCGAGCATGGGTAAGTCCTATGTGTACATACTCATCGATTGATGGAATGGCAAATGACTGGCATCTTGTACATTTAGGATCGAGAGCAATGGGTGGTTCGGGATTAGTAATGATGGAAGCAACAGCAGTTTCACCAGAAGGTCGTATAAGTCCATGGGATATGGGATTATGGAATGACAAACAAATTGAACCTATGAAAAAAATTACCAAATTTATTTCTGAATGTGGATCTACTCCTGCTATTCAATTAGCTCATGCTGGAAGGAAGGCTTCAACAAATCGGCCATGGTTAGGTGGAGGTAATGTCTCAAAAAATGAAGGAGGATGGGATCCTGTAGGTCCAAGTAATATTCCGTATAGTAATAAATCTTTGATTCCTAAAGAATTAAAATTAGTAGAAATAGAAAAAATTATAGATGATTTTGTTTTATCGGCAAAGAGATCTGTTGAAGCGGGTTTTAAAGTAATAGAATTACATTTTGCGCATGGCTATTTAGTACATGAATTTTTATCTCCCATTTCTAACCACAGAGAAGACAAATTTGGAGGAAATTTTGAAAATAGGATTTTGTTGGCAACAACTATTGCAAGCAAAGTTATAGAAGCAATAGGTAATACTATCCCTGTATTTGCAAGACTTTCTGTTACAGAATATTATCCAGGTGAAGGTTGGGACTTGGAATCATCAATAAAATTATCAAAGAAACTAAAATCAATAGGCATAGATTTAATAGATTGTTCCTCTGGTGCAAATTACTCTGAACAAAAAATAGAAATAAAACCTGGATATCAGGTTGGATTTTCCAAGGAAATACGTAATCAGGCAGAGATTTTAACTGGAGCTGTTGGGTTGATAACAGAATCAACTCAAGCAGAAGAAATATTAGAATCGAATGGAGCAGATGCTATATTCATGGCTAGAGAGTATTTAAGAAATCCGTATTGGGCATTGCATGCTGAGCAAAATAAGGATTCATGGCCTTTGCAATATCAAAGATCTATAGATTTATAGTTAAATAGATATATGTTTTTTATTTCTAATATAAATTCTAATATGATTAAAGGGTACATGGTTCACTTGTATACAACTACGGGAATTGTATTGGGGATACTTGCGGTCCGACAAATATATGAACAGAACCTAGATTTTGTATTTATGTACTTAGCAATTTCGTTATTCATTGATGGAACAGATGGATACTTAGCTAGAAAATACAATGTTTTAAAATATGCTTCTAGAATTAATGGAGTCATACTAGATGCTATAGTTGATTTTTTTAATTATGTAATAGTTCCTGTTCTAGTAATTATTCAGTTTGATTTTGTACCACAAGGCCTTGAGTATATTTCTGCAAGTTTAATTTTATGTGCCTCATGTTTCACATTTGCAAATACTAAACAAAAGACTAAAGATAATTATTTTGAAGGGTTTCCAGCCTTATGGAATGTTTTGATACTGGATTTTTATATCATTAACACTTCTCAAATAATTAATTTATTTTTGATAATAAGCTGTGTTGTTTTAACATTTGTACCAATCAAATTTGTACACCCTTTAAGAGTAGAGTCGTATAAACTATTGGCAATTTTAAGTTTCATATTGTGGGGATTGTCGACTGCTTTATTATTATTTGTTTTTCAAGATAATACTATTGAATATAAATTTGGATATTATACATGGATAGTTGCTAATATATTCATAATGCTTTTTTCTGTTTTTAGAACTATAAATAAATCATTTAATATAAATTCATAAGTGATTCGATACCATAATTTTTTATATTGTTATCTTCTGCTATTGTTTTGAAATTAATATTATATTCTTTGATATATCATTCATTAAATTCTGACAATTTTTGATATTTGTGCCCACCACTTGAGTAAAAAAGTGTTATTTCGATTTCAATTTTATTAATTTCTATGGCTAAACATTTATGAAAATCAATTAAATCTAATTGATCTTTAGTCAAATAATGTGGATTATTATAAATATCTTTTGTTTTCTTTTTCAAACCTTGAGACCATTCTATGTGTTTCCATTTTTTGTGGACTTTAAAACAAGATTTTCCTTCGTGAGATTTCCAAACAAATTGTTCTGTTAATTTCAAGAATTCCCATATTATGATTTCGCTATCTTCAGATATCGAATTTTCAACTAATTGTAATATGTTTTTCACTATCATTTACCATAAATAAAAATTTCTTTGTATTTTTTTTGTCTATTAAAGACTTTAAAAATAGTATAGAATTTTTAAAGTAAAACTACCATTTGTTTTATTTTAACGGAGTTATGAATGGAAAAAATAGCTGAATATATGGAAAAATTTGGTAAAAAAATAGGCCTATGGGATATATCTGAATTAGGTTTAGAGGCAATACCCCTTACAATTCTATCTTTATTTGGAGGCTTTATAACTTTGATTGTATTATTCGTAATATTATCTGAAACACATTATAAATTACCATTTTAAATTATCTGCTTTATTATGAAAGTTTATGTAATAAGTGATATTGTTGTCACTGATCAGGAAAAATATAATGAGTATATGAAATTAGCTCCTAATACAATTGCTAAGTATGGTGGTAAGTATTTAGTTAGAGGTGGTAATATTCTTAATTCATTAGATTGGAATCCAAAAGGAAGAATTATAGTATTAGAATTTCCTTCAAAAGAGAAACTTGATCAATGGCAAAATTCTGAAGAATACAAACCTGTTAAGGAAATTAGACTGGAAGCGTCTTCATCTAAATCAATTATAATTGAAAGTGGAGATCTTCCTTTTTGACATGAATGTTTCAGAAGCAATAGCTCAGATATTACTTAAAGAAAATATAGACTGGATCTCATGTTTTCCAAATAATCCCCTGATAGAAGATTTATCCAAAGTGGGTGTAAGACCAATAATGTTTCGACACGAAAGAGGAGCAATGATGGCTGCCGATGGATATAGTCGAACAAGTGACAGAGAAAAGATAGGAGTTTTTTCAATGCAAAGCCAAGCTGGTGCTGAAAATAGTATGGGAGGTATTAGTCAGGCATTTGCAGATAATATTCCTGTCTTAGTTATTCCTGGCGCACCTCCATTAAATCAATTATCAGTAAGGCCAAATTTTAATGCAACTTCTAATTACAAGGGAATAGTAAAAACTGCAGAATGTATCACACAACCAGATCAGGTCATTGATGTCATGAGAAGAGCATTTCATAATATTAAAAATGGACGGCCTGGGCCAGTAGTTGTAGAAGTGCCTGCAGATATTTCCTCTTCGCAAATTTCATTTGATATTAATTCATACAAACCTCCAACAAAAGGTTACCATGCTCCTTCAAATTCAGATATTTCAAAAGCTGTAGAAAAATTATTAACTGCTAAAAACCCTCTTATAGTAGCAGGGCAGGGGGTTCTTTTTTCAAGATCAACAAAAGAATTACAGAAATTAGCAGAAATGATTAATGTTCCAGTCTATACAACAATGCCAGGAAAATCTGCAATTAATGAAACTCATCCATTATCTCTAGGCGCAGGAGTTCAAACTACAACTCTACAGGCTAGGAAGTGGCTAGATGAATCTGATGTCATTTTAGCTCTAGGAACTAGTATGACAAACACTCCTTATGCACAGTCTATAGATACTTCTAATAAATTTTTAATTCATAATACTGATAATTACGATGATATAAATAAAGATCATTATGCAGACGTAATATTAAATGGTGATACAAAAATTACACTAGATTTACTTATTAATGAAATTTCTGATCACAAAGATAAAATTAACCAAAATGTTGACATTAAATCTAAAATAAATAAAATTCGTGAACAATGGAATTCTGAATGGAAATCTCATTTAAATTCAGATGAAATACCAATTAATCCGTATAGAGTTATTAATGAAATAAATAAAAATATTAATTTAGAAGAATCGATAGTTACTCATGATGCAGGTGCTCCAAGAGATCAGATTATTCCTTTTTTTACTGCAACGAAACCACATAGTTATATTGGATGGGGTAAAACTACTCATTTAGGCTTTAGTATTCCATTGATGATAGGAGCAAAAAAAGCTAATCCTGATAAATTTTGTTTGAATTTAATGGGCGATGGAGCTTTTGGTATGTCAGGTTTAGATATAGAAACATCTGTTCGATCTAATCTTCCAATAACTACTGTTCTGCTAAACAATGGTGGTATGGCAACTTATCCAGGTGGCTTTCCAAATGCACGAGAAAAATTTGGAGTTTCTTATATGAAAGGAGATTATGCACAAATCGCTGAAGGAATGGGAGCAAAAGGAATTGTGGTTAAGTCTATAGAAGAATTGAGATCATCTATAAAAGATGCTATGTATGAAAATAAAAATGGGAATACAGTTTTGATTGATGTTCACACAGGTTATGATGATAAAAGATCTAAGTGGTAAATTAAAAAGTATAGTTAACTATACTTTAGTATTATTTGGTATCAACGGGATTATATGTGTAATTACTACGATTATAGGATTAGCAACTGATAGAAGATTACTAGGTTCATATGATGTAAGTTTGATCACTTCACTTAATAAGATAATGTGGAATGTACAATTTTTCTCTTTTTGGGTACTTGTTATAGGAATAGTTATTGGATCATTAATTGCAATGATATATTCATTATTTAATGATTAAAAATCACACTATAAACACAATTAGTAAAACATAAATTAACAACAAACTACTAAGTATTAAAGATATTATTAAACTCATTTTTCTAAATGTAGAGTTTATTTTGTTTTGTAAATTAATATTCACATTTTCATTTAATTTTTTTTCTTCCATATATTTAGTAATCCTGCTTATCTAGCCATTCTTGTAATTTTTTACCCATAGATTTGCCAAGACTTGAATTAGATTGAACCGGGCCAGTGTAGTGATTTGCAGAATTTATAAAGTCTTTTATTGCTTTTGGACCTGCATCATTCAAAAGAATTGTCATAAATTCTTCAGTATCATTTTTTCTCATTGGTTGCCACTCAATGTAATACGGTGTTACTCTAATTTTATCTTCCATCATTTTTCGTTCTTCTTGGTAGTGATTTAAAGCCATTTTTATTGTAGAAGGATCTGTCCAATCTGATTTGTAGATAATATTTCCATATCTGTTTACTATATATGTCATATTGGGAAGTCTGCCGTAAGCTTTATGAACATTTCCTTCCAGAGAATCAACTAGCATTGTTCTTTTAATATATTTTTTTGTCATTAATTTTGCATGATCGATTTTTTGCTCAAAAGAACTGAGATGTGGTATTTTTTCACCAGGATGAGCTTCTCGGGTATATATAAATACAAAATTAAATTTGTCACCAAATTCTTTCACTAAATTATCAAATCCTGGCGCCGCCAGGGCACATTCTGATCAGGTTATAGAACCAAATTCTATGATAGTAGTTTTTTCTTTCCAATATGTTGAAAGTTGTTCCCATTTTTGTTCTTTGACGTTGTATATCTTACCTTCAGGTGCTTTTGTCCCGGCATTTGCAATACCAGGAAAATCTATAAATGCTTGCATATCAAAATCTAGAGGGAAACTGTCATAATTATAAGAACTCATTTTACACCTGATGGGTTTGTTTTAATAATATACATTATCTGATTTTGAAATGTCAAAGTAATATGGTTAAATTTTGATTAACTTTCTGTGAATTGTAAATGTAATTATCCCTATAAGGGCACAGATTACTCCGCAAAATAACATCCCATACGATACGCTTATTATATCTGTTATTTTCCCTGCTAATATTGATGCCATGGAAGCTACTCCCATGTCTAACATAGTCATACTTACCATTCTACCTCTATATTTTTCATCAGTTATTGATACTATAGTACTTGATACACAAGTTCGAAAAACTGATTGAGATCCACCGATAAATGTTGCAATTATAAAAGCAATAAATATTTTTTTGGTAAAACCCATTAATATTACTCCAATTCCATATATTAATGTTGTTAAAAGTAATAATTTACCTTTTATTTTTATGTCTCCAGACGAGGCAAGTAGAGAAGTACTTAAAAGAGCCCCTATTGATGAAATTGATTGAATTCCTCCAAAAGCTTCGGCACCCAAACCTAGTCTTTCATCTACATAAACTGGCAGAAGACTGATGTAACTAAAACCAAAAGCCAATGGCCCTAAAGCAAGTATAACTAACCATAAAACAGTTTGGTTTTTGTAAATTATATATTTTATTCCATCTGTGAAATCATCTATAGGAGATTTGTTATGTTTTTCAGAAGGATTTCCTTTTATATTAATTTTTAAAGTTGTGTATATAACAAATAAATAAGATATTGTTGAAACTAAATAAGCAGGAGCCACATTATTGTCTGATATAGCGATGATATATCCTATAATTGCAGGCCCAATCAATCTTGTTACTCCCATTGCCATTGAATTGAGTGACATAGCATTTAGCATATGTTTCTGATCTATCATTTGAGGTATAAATGAAGTCCTAAGAGGTTGGTTAATGGCCATTCCTAATCCTAAACAAAATGCAGTAGCATATACATGCCACAATCTAATTAGTTCAAAATAAATCAAAATTAACATAATTAAATATATTAAAAGTGACCAAGCCTGAATAATCATTAATGTTTTACGTTTTGGAAATCTGTCAGCGACCACGCCTCCAAACAAACCTATAGTTATGAAAGGAATTGCTCTAAACAAATTAACAATCCCAATAGCAAAAGCTGATCCGGTTAGCTGGTATGTTAACCAATTCCTAGCTATCATTTCAGACCACATTGCAAAACCTTGTCCACCTTGTCCAAGCCAAAGAAATTTAAAATCTTTACTAGAATTGATAGAAATGAGAGTGTTTGAGAAATTTAATTTGCTTTTTTTATTTTCGGGGATATTATTTTTTTTCACTTAACATAGGATACATATAATGAAAAAAATTATCAAATAGGTATAATTAATGAATATTATTTTTTTTGATATTCTCATGCCTGACAATCCTGAAAATTTGTTTTTACCAGAATGGTTTCCCGCCAATTTCTCTGAAGATGAAAAATCTTTGATGTGGAGATGGGAGAGTGGTCATAATATTATGCCAATAACTCCATTATCTTCTGATATCAGTGCAATATCTACTTCAAAAGGAATTGACGATGCAAATAGTTATTTTGGATTAGAAACCAAATCACAAAAAAAAATAATAAATGGATATACTTATTTTGCTTCAATTTCTCAACCAAATGATAATAAAAAATTAAATCATTCGTATTGTGAAAACTTAGATTATAAATGGAAAAATGATTTTTTACCAAAAATTATAAATGATTTAGAATTGATGAAACAAAAACTTGAATCAATTCATGATTGGGAACTTTCAAAAAACATAATAAATGAAATGTTAGAGTTAAATAAAAATCATTGGTATATACATATGTTAATTGTTATTCCGTTGCATCAATATACAGAAGAATTTTTTAATTATCTTAAAACTTTTCGACCTGATTTAGAATTATCAGATTTATATAATTTGTTTAAAGGAATTAAAAATAAAACAATTGAAATTGATCAGAATTTATATAATTTGAAAATTAAATATGATTCTAAATATTCTTTGGATAAAAATGAATTATTAAGTGAAATAGAAAGTTTTAATAAATCATATGGTTACAGATTGGTTGGATTTGATTTATCTGATGAAATATGGATTAATGATCCCCAAATAGTTTTTAATTTAATAAAAAATTTACCAATCAATGTATTTAAAAAAAAGGTGTCTAATGTTGATGACACTGAAAAGGTAATAGATTTAGACACTATTATTTCAGATCTCGAATCTGAAAATGAAAAAAATCAAATTAAATCAATGTATTCAGTTTTACATAAAATTTGGTACCTAAAAGAAGATCATTCATTTTATATTGATCAATATAGTAATGCATTAATAAGCCTAGCTTTTAGAAAAATGGGAGATATATTAGTTGATAAAAATTTGTTAAAAAATAATCACGATATATTCCATTTAAATTTTAAATTGATAATGAATATGGATATTAAAAATATTAACTTACAAGATATTGTTAATAATAGTAAAAATCACAGAGACTATTATAAAAATTTAACTCCTCCTAAATATTTGGGTAAACTGAACGACCAAGTTGAAAGTATAAATGATCAAACCTTTTTTGAATCAACTAAACAATTGAAAGGAACTTCTGCATCTGCTGGGAAAATTTCTGGATTAGCAAAAATTATTAGAAGTTTTGAAGATTGGGATAAATTACAAGAAGGAGATATTATGGTTTGTATTAGTACCAATCCAAGTTGGACTCCGTTATTTGGAATTGTTTCAGGCATAATATCTGAAAATGGTGGCACCTTATCTCACACTGCAATTGTTGCTAGAGAATACGAAATCCCAACTATTTTAGATGTTAATAATGCAACAGAAATTATCAATGATAATGATTTGATTGAAATTGACGGAGATACAGGCATTGTTACATTTATAAACTAAATTGTAATTTCATTCATGAGATGTTCTGCAATTTTCAATGATGAGGTTGCTCCTGGAGATGGGGCACTTAAAACATGAAGAGAATTGTTTGTTTTGACAATGCTAAAATCTTGCAACAGATTCCCGTTTTTATCTATTGCTTGTGCCCTAACTCCTGCGCCAGGATTAGTTAAATCTTTAGAAGAAATTGAAGGAATTAAAGTTTGTAACGATTTTACAAATTTTAATTTGTTTAAAGATCGATATTGTTCACTTAATCCGGTTTTCCAATTTGATTTAACCATCTTCCAAAATCCTGGATATGAAAAAGATTCGTACATATCTTTTAAGTTGATATCAAATTTTTTATATCCTTCTCTTGAATAAGCCATAACTGCATTTGGCCCTGCTTCAACTTCTCCATTAATTCTCTTTGTAAAATGAACTCCCAGAAAAGGTAGATCTGGATCTGGGACAGGGTATATTAATCCGTTTACCATCTTTTCTGACTCATTGGTCAATGTATAGTATTCACCTCTAAAAGGAACGATTCTAACATCAAAGTCCAAATCCATCATTTTTGCTACTCTATCGGCAAATAGTCCACTGCAATTAATTAGATAATTTGTTTCATATTCACCAATATTTGTTTCAAGAATTAAACTTTTATCATTTTCTTCTATATTCATCAATTCATGATTTTTAAGTATCAATCCACCATTGTTATTGAATATATTTGCATATGCTTCAGTTAATTTTTTATAATCAATTATTCCTGTATTTGGACTCCATAAACCTTTAATTGCTTCTACGTAAGGTTCAATTTCTTTAATCTTTTGTTTATCAATTAATTCTAAACCTTCAACTCCGTTTTTTAATCCTCTTTCATGCAAATTATTTAATCTTTCTATTTCATCCTCTTTTGTTGCAATAATTAATTTTCCACACATTTCATATTCAATTTCATTTTGGTCACAAAATTTTCGCAACAACAGAGATCCTGGCCAGCAAAATTTTGCTTTTTGAGAATTGGGTTGATAGTAAATCCCTGCATGAATTACACCACTATTATTTCCAGTTTGATGTTTAGCTAAAATATTTTCTTTTTCAAATACGCAGATCGTTTTTTCTGGATATTTTTCTTTTGCATACATAGCAGTAGCTAATCCAACTATTCCGCCACCTATAATACTTATATCAAATTTTTTCATATACAACCTTTTACAATAATATTATAGAATATGTAAATGATTATTTGGAGATAATATGAATATTTTATGTTATAAAGATAGCTATTTAAAACAATGTGAATCCAAAATTATTGATGTAAATGATATGGGAGTCATGCTTGATCAAACTGTTTTTTACCCAGGAGGAGGAGGACAACCATCTGATTCAGGTATTTTGAAAAACGCCGAACAAGAATTTATAGTAAAATCTGTAAAACGAATAGATGGTAATCTGATTCATGTAATAGATGATGCAAAACCTGAAAAAAATTCTGTTTATGAATCTATTATTAATTGGGATAATCGTTATAAATTAATGAGAACTCACACTGCTTTACATATTTTGTGCGGAGTAATTTGGAGAGATTATGGAGCGTCAGTTACTGGCGGTGATATGAAACCATTGTCTGGAAGAATGGATTTTGAACTAGAGGAAATGTCAGTTGATTTTTCTGAAGAAGTAGAGGACAAAATTAACAAAGAGGTTAATATGTCGCGAAATATTAAAGTATATGACTTACCAAGAGAAGAAGCTTTTCAAATACCTGATTTAATTAGAACAAAAATTAATTTACTCCCAAAAGGTATCGAAAAAGTAAGGATTGTTGACATTGAAGGTCTTGATCTTCAAGCTGACGGAGGAACACATGTTAATAATACTTCTGAAGTTGGGCATATCAAAATGACAGGTCATGAAAGCAAAGGAAAAAACAATAAAAGATTACGAATTGAGGTGGTTTAAAATTAATTGTTGTGTTGATTATATTAAATATTATTATTAATATGATTCATAATTAATAATAATAGGAGATGATTAATGAAAGTATTATGTGTTTTATATGATGATCCAAAAAATGGGATGCCAGATTCATACCCTTTGAATGAATTACCCAAACTTGAGCAATATCCTGATGGAATGTCATTACCAAATCCAAAATCTATAGATTTTACACCAGGTGAATTGTTAGGTTGTGTATCTGGTGAGCTTGGGTTAAGAAAATTTTTAGAGGAAAATGGTCATACTCTTGTTGTAACTTCAGACAAAGATGCTAGTGGTTGCATGGCGGACAAAGAATTGATTGATGCAGACGTTGTTATATCCCAACCTTTTTGGCCCTATTATTTGACGAGAGAAAGAATTGAATCTGCAAAAAATTTAAAAATGGCTATTACTGCAGGAATTGGTTCTGATCATGTTGATTTACAAGCAGCTATGGATAACAACGTTGATGTTGTTGAAGTAACTTGGTGTAATTCTAGATCAGTTTCAGAACACATAGTAATGATGATTTTAGCTTTAGTTAGAGA
This sequence comes from Chloroflexota bacterium, assembly GCA_002715665.1. The sequence continues at coordinate 40,055 of PAZO01000002.1, forward strand.
TTATCATAATCAGCACAGAATCGTAAATGAAGGCGGATGGGATATTGCTGATGCAGTTAAACGATCATATGACGTAGAAGGAATGCATATTGGTACTATTGCAGCAGGTCGTATAGGGTATGATATGTTAAGAAAAATGTATCCGTTTGATGTTAATTTACATTATTACGATAAACATAGATTACCAGGCGACAAAGAAAAAGCTTTGAATTTAACATATCATGATTCTGTAGAATCTTTAGTTTCAGTTTGTGATGTCATTAATATCAGTTGCCCTTTACATCCAGAGACTGAAAATTTATTTGATGAAAACTTGATAAGCAAATGTAAAAAAGGAGCGTATGTTATTAATGCTGCAAGAGGTAAAATAGTAAATAGAGAGGCTATGTCCGAGGCACTTAAATCTGGCCATATTAGCGGATATGCTGGAGATGTTTGGTTTCCTCAACCCGCTCCTAATGATCACATCTGGAGATCAATGCCTAATCATGGTATGACTCCTCACACATCAGGAACATCACTTTCTGCTCAAGCTAGATATGCAGCCGGAGTTAGAGAAATATTAGAATGCTTATTTGATGGAAGAGAAATTAGAAATGAGTATTTGATAGTTAAAGATGGAGACCTTGCGGGTATGGGAGCCCATTCATATACAAAAGGTAGTGCTACAGGAGGATCTGAAGAAGCTGCTAAATTTAAAAAATCTTAAATCTTAAATTTTAATTTTTATATATTAATACGACTCAATAACTTGTTATATATATTATTGTAAGTGTGAAATTTCAATGATTGTAGATTGCAAGTCTTTTGCGCTTATACCTGAAAAAATACTTTCAAAATTTGATTTGTGTGTAGATTTCTCTAATTTTTTGGGATCATGTTTTAGAATTAAAAGAATAGAGGTTTTAATTTTTTCAGTATATTCTTTGTATGCATTATTAAGGCTTTCAATATTATTAACAATTACAAAACATTGATTATATTCATTTAAATTTAACGAAGAGTTCTCATCAACCAACGTTGTATCTGCATCATTAATGTGTGTATTAATTTTTGTATAGTTAATTATAAGTTTTTTTTCCATTTTAGCCCTTCTTCTGTATTTGTTTTAGGAATATATTCACATCCTACATATCCTTTATATTTTAATGATTGTATGAACTTAAAAAGGAAATTGTAATTTATTTCTCCTGTTCCTGGTTCATGTCTGCCTGGGTGATCTGCGATTTGAATATGTTTTATTAAATTCAGATTTTCTTTTATAGTTAATGACAGATTACCTTCCATTATCTGCATATGATATATGTCATACTGTATAAATATATTGTTGGATTTGATTTGACTGATAATTTTGTTTGCTTGTTTAGTGGTATTTAAGTAAAACCCAGGGATATCTACAGTGTTGACCGCTTCAATTAATAAACTGATTTTTTCTTTTTTAAGTTTTTCAGATGCATAAGAAAGATTTTCCAAAACACATTCATCAATTTCGTTACTACTAAATTTTTTTTCAGGAATTCCTATTAAGCAATTAAGTTTGGTACAGTTTAAAGTTTTTGCATAATCTATCGCAATTTCTACGCCAGTTTTGAATTCTTCAATTTTATCAGGATTACAAGCAATGCCTCTTTCCCCGGCATCCCAATTTCCTGCAGGTAGATTGTGGAGAGCTTGCTTTAAATTATATTTTTTTAATAGATTTTTTAATTCAAAAGCGTCATAATCATAAGGAAATAAGTATTCCACAGCATCAAAATTATGCTTACGAGCTTGTTCGAATCTATCAAGAAAATCATATTCGTTAAATAACATTGTAAGATTTGCTGCAAATTTCAATTTCTTTTCCTTTAAATTAATTTATATTACTTTTTTTATTTTCTATTATTTATTAAGATTTTAAAATATATGATTAAATATATAAATCTTTTAATTGAGAAAAGAGAGTTGCTATGAATAAAAATATCAAAATAGGTATAATTGGAGCAGGTGAAAACACCAAAAAATTTCACATACCTAATTTTCAACGATTAGATAATGTAGAAGTGATTGCGGTATGCAACAGATCATATGAATCAGGTAAAAAAGTTGCTGATGAATTTGGGATAGATAAAGTGTACGATAATTGGATTGATTTACTATCAAATGACCACATAGATGCAATTTGTATAGGTACATGGCCTTACATGCACGAAGTTTTAGTTACAGAATCTCTTAAGAATAATAAGCATGTAATGACAGAAGCTAGAATGACATTTGACTTTGATAGTTCTAAAAAAATGTTAGAGGCTTCAAAAAAGAAACCTCATTTGATTTGTCAAATTGTCCCAGCACCAATGACTTTGAAATTTGATAAATACATAAGAAAAACTATAGCTGAAAATAAGATTGGAAATGTTATACAAGTAGATATTTCTATAAATCATCAAACTCCAATTAGCGTGTCAGGTGGGTACCCTGATTTCAATTCTGCCAATCATTGGAGATCAGATATCAATTTCTCCGGAATGAATACCATGCAATTAGGAATTTGGTATGAAGCAATGATGCGATGGGTGGGTGCAGCAAAAAATGTTATGTCAATTTCAAGAATTACGGTGAATACCAAAAAAAACGAAGATGATTATGAGTACATACGCATTCCAGATAACGTAAATGTAATTGGAGAATTGGATATAGGTGGATTATATAATATCCAAATGAGTACAGTAAAAGGTCATGCCCCATTGGATTCTGTAATGATATATGGAACTACAGGAACAATAAAATTAGACTGTGTAAACTATGATTTATTCATGGCCAATGATAAAAGTGATTTGAAAAAAATCAATATTCCTAGTGAATTTCAATCTTCATGGAGGGTCGAAGAAGAGTTTATAAATGCAATTAATGGAAAAGAAAAAATTTCACATACAACATTTGAAACAGGCTTGAGATACATGGAATTCGTAGAAGCAGTAAGGAAAAGCAGTGAATCAGGCTCGAAAATTTCTTTATTTACTTAGTTAATTCATCTAATAGCGAAATTATTTTTTCTTTTGTTAGTGTGCCTGACACTCTAGATATTATCTGACCTTCAGTGTTGATAAAAAAAGTTTCAGGAATTTTAGTAACACCGTATTTTATCGTTATAAAATCATCATCTTTTAAAGTAGTGAAAGAAATTTTATATTGGTTAACAAAATTTTTTGCATCTTCTATGTCCTCGTCAATATTTATACCAAAAATTTTTACGTTTTTATTCTCTTTTTGTACACTGTCTAAAATAGGTAATTCTTTTCTACAAGGAGGACACCATGACGCCCAAAAAGTAATTATAGTTGGAGAGCTATTTGAAAAATCAATATTATAACTTTCTCCTGTTAAGTTTGTTGTTGTAAAAACAGGAGCTTCTTCAAAAATTTTAACTATGCCAATTTCTTCAGAATCCTTATTAATCTGATTCATAAAAAGTACAAATACAAGAAAAACAAACAATAATAAAAATACTGATGCAAATAGTGTTCTGATCTTAAATATATTTTTTATTTTCATTTTTAACCATTTATGCTTAATATTATAATTGACAACAAACATAATGAGAATCTATAATTTCTTTTCCTGGTGATTATGGCGAAGTGGACCCACCCGTTCCCATCCCGAACACGGAAGTGAAACGCTTTTGCGCTGACGATACTGTATTGGCAACGATATGGGACAATAAGTAATCGCCAGGTTAATTCCAAAGATAAATACCCTTTCTAGGTATTTACTTCAGAGAAATCAATACATATAATAAAGTTCGCAATTTTTAAATTTATAGAGGTAGAACAATTAATAATCAAGACGAATTAACAAAATTATTAGAGGAATACGAAAAAGACGTTGTCAAAATAAACAGAGGGCAAGTTTTGTCGGGCAGGGTGATGGAACTAAATTATGAAGGAGTTTTGATAAACCTAGGCGGAAAATCTGAAGGATTAATTCCTAAATCAGAGATGCGATATATTGAACAGGAAAAACTTGACAATTTAAGCGTAGGTGACGAATTGATTGTTATGGTGTTGAAAACAGGGTTTTCCCGAGGTTCAGATGTTACTCCTATATATTCTTATGATAAAGCCTTAGTAAGGGAAGGATGGGACATATTAGAGAAAGCACAAAATAACAACGAACCTGTTGAAGGTATTATACTAGGCTCTAACAAAGGTGGAGCGATGATTGATATTAAAGGAGTTCAAGGATTTATTCCCTCATCTCAACTTATGAGTTATTTTGTTCCAGATGAAAATGTAGAGGATTCATCTGCTGAAATTGATGTAACTGGAAGAAAGAATTTAGAAAAAAATCTAAATTCCAAAATATCTGTTAAAGTATTAGAAGTAGATCAGACTAGAAATAGGGCAATACTATCTGAAAGAGCTCTAATGCAAGAATTAAAAGACCAAGCCAAACAGAAAGTAATGACTGACTTGGTTGAAGGTCAAATAGTTCAAGCAAAAATCATTGGACTAAGTTCTTTTGGTGCATTTGTTGACATAAATGGAGCCGATGGTCTTATTCATATATCAGAATTGTCATGGAATAAGTTGAATTCACCTAGCGAAGTTGTAGAAGTTGGTCAAGAATTAGATGTTTATATTTTAAATTTAGATAAAGAAAATAAAAGAATAGCTTTGAGTATTAAAAGGCTAACTCCAGGTCCGTGGGATGAAATTAGTAAAAGTATGCCTGTTGGAACTAAAATTAAAGCAGTTGTCACACGTATAGTGGAATTTGGTGTGTTTGCAAGAATTGAAGACATGGGAGTAGAGGGATTAATTCACATTTCAGAATTATCAGATATACCTGATGTTAATCCTGCTGATATAGTTAAAGTTGATGAGGAATTGGAAGTAACGGTTGTTTCCCTTGATCCTGATAGAAGAAGATTGGGATTAAGTTTGAAATCAGATCCGCTGTCTCAACAAGAACCAAAAGCAGAAGCAGAGGAACCAAAAGCAGAAGCAGAGGAAC
>PAZO01000003.1 GCA_002715665.1 Chloroflexota bacterium
TTTTATTTCGACAAATACTGTATCTTCTATGGCTTTGATCATATGTTTTTGTCCTATAGGATTAACCCATGTGTCACCTGGTCCTAATATGGATGATTTACCATCTCCTGTCACGTCTAATTTTCCTGAAATAATTACACCCAAGGATTCATGCTCATGAGTATGTAAAGGAGTTTCTGAACCTGAAGTTAATTTCATTTTAATAGCGCTCATATTCTGAGCTTCTTCTTGAATTTTCAGATACAGATCACCTGAAATATCATTCCCTTCTAAATTAGTTAGTTTTTTGTATTCACTCATTTTTTTATCCTTTTAATGCCGAAGGTGAGATTCGAACTCACACAGGGTTTACCCCTACTGGTTTTTGAGACCAGCGTGTCTACCGTTCCACCACTTCGGCTTGTAATATTGAGTTAGATTATAACTAATATTTAATCAAAATAATATTAAATGTTGATTTTATTCAAAATAGTTTCAACACCTTTGTTGATCAGTATTTCCAGTTTATCGTTTAATACATCACCATCTGAATTTATTTTTTTATTTACTGAAGATACTAAAATTTTTGGTTGACTTAACACATTCATTCCTAAACCAAATAATAATTGGTTAAGATTTGTGTATCCTAATAGTGTTCCAGACATTCCTGGGGTACATCCTATTACCAAAGCGTTTTTACCACTTAAAACTTGAGGAGCTCTAGATAACCAGTCAACCACATTTTTCATCACACCCGAATAAGAACTATTATAAGCAGGTGATGAAAATATTACCAAATCTGAATTTTTTACTTTTTCTTTAGAATCTAATATATCAGGAGGTGTTGCAACAGCTTCAATGTCAGCATTAAACAATGGAAATTTTGATATGTTAATTATTTCGGTATCAATATTTTTAGTTTTTGATAATTTATTTAAAACAATTTTTAAAAGAATGTGATTCCAAGAGTTTTTTCTTAAACTTCCACAGATTCCAGATATTTTCATGATTGTATCCTGTTAGTAATGTATTTAGAGTAAAGTTATTATCAATTAATAACAAATATATTATGTCACAAATTTACTACCCTGAACGCGGAAAATGGGATAGAAAAAAACCCGAATCAATTCAAATTAATAATAATTTATTATTAGATGCTATCGAATATTCAAAAGACAATGAAAATAAATTGTCTATTGAAAATATGCAAATGTTTACAAGAACTGCCTCGGATACAAAAGAACCTCACGATGAAGTGCTTGGACCAGTTAAAGAAAGAGGCCCTTTCTCTGGACTTATAATCAAAGATGGGTATATTATCTCTGAATGGGGAGATGTAGATAGAGTTGATATGACTTTTAGTGTGACCAAAACTTTTTTATCGACTACAGTTGGCGTAGCTTATGATGAAGGATTGATTTCAAATTTGGACGAAAAAGTTTACACCAGAATAAAAGATAATGAACATTTTAAAGATCCTCATAACCAATCAATCACTTGGGATCATTTATTAAGACAAACCAGTGAATGGAGAGGAGTTTTATGGGACAAACCCGATTGGGCTGACAGGCCTCCTACCGGAGTTCCTTTTGATGAACTCGGTAATCAAAAATACTCAAAACCTGGAACTAAATATAAATACAATGATGTCAGAGTAAACTTACTGGCTTTATTAGCTGCAAATGTTTGGCAAGAATCTTTACCCAAAATTTTAAAGAACAAAGTTATGGATCCTATTGGGGCTTCAGATGAATGGAGATGGCATGGTTATGAAAATTCTTGGGTAGATATAAATGGAAAAAAAATTCAATCAGTTAGCGGAGGTGGTCATTGGGGAGGTGGCATGTTTATTAGTGCACTCGATCAGGCAAGATTTGGATATCTTTTTTTAAGAAATGGAGTTTGGAGAAATAATAGAATTATTTCTGAAGATTGGATCAAAAAAGCTTCATCTCCTGGAAATCTAAATCACTCTTACGGATTTATGAATTGGTTTCTGAATTCTAACGAAGAAGGTACAGAAAAGAAAATTAAAACCGCACCTAAAAGCGCTGTATATTTTAGTGGCTTAGGCTCTAATATAATTTACATTGATTGGGAAAATGATTTGGTTGTGGTAGTGAGATGGATAAAATCTGACGCATTACCAAAATTTATTGATTTAATTTTGAAAGCAATTAAATAAGTCAATTAATTATAAGTTCTGAGAGTCTTTTGTCATCTCTTCCATATAAATAACTTTGTGCTAAGTCGATGTTAGTTGCACTTTTTACGTTGCCACTACCCAATGCCAATTTAAACCATTCTAAAGATTTTTTAACATCAGGTTTAAATCCTTTGTATGTTTCATCACCGTCTCCAACATAATACAGAACACCTATGTTATTTTGTGCTTTATTATTGTCTTGATCTGCCGATAAAGAGTACCATTCAAGAGCTTTAAAGTAATCTTTCTCTACCGGACTTTTTACAAAAGACCCATTTCCAAAATGATAAAATTTACCTATATAAAATTGAGAATCAGAGTCTCCAAGTTCTGCTGATTTAATAAATTTTGAGTATGAAATTCCAAAATCTTGTGTTACGCCGAGTCCGTTATAGTAGAATAATCCTAATTGATATATAGAATTTAGATCTCCCAAAATTTCTCCTTTCGTAAACCATTTGTGAGCATTTACATAATCTTTGTTTTCAATGGCATTATTAGCAAGATGAGTAATGGACCATATATCTCCGGATTCAGCTGTTTCAACAAATAATTCGTTAGCTTTTGATGTGTTTTGTTTTATTCCGTGTCCGTGTAAGTACATAAGACCCATTATTCTTTTACCAAAAACATTATTTTTATTTGATAGTTCAGCGCATTTTAATAATGCATTGTTATAATCTCCTGAATTATAGCTATCACCACATTCATCTTTTAGTTTTTTTAAATTCAATTCAGCTTCAGCTTTAGCTTTGGCATCAGCTTCAGCCTGGAGTTTAGCTTTAACATCGGCTTCTGATTTAGATTTAGCAATTTTATATGCTTCAGCCTCAGCTTTAGCCGCGGCTTCTGCTTCCGATTTAGATTTAGCCTCATCTTCTGCTTGTGCTTTTGTAAGCATTGAATCACTACTTGGAGGCGTGGGAGGTAAGGGGATTATTTTTTTAGTATCAATTGGAAGTTGAGGGGGTGTATTATTTTCTTTTTCTATTTTGCTTTTAGATAATTCAATAATAATTATTTCAGCGGCTTTTAGATTTTCATTGGCTTTTTTTAATTCGTTCTGGAGATTTGAATTTTCTTTCAAATACGCGTTTATATTTTGTTTATAACTATCGATTTCTGCTTTAAGTAGAGAAATTTCTTTTTGCATTTCAGTTGATACAAGAGTAGTATCTTTTTCTGGCAATGTTTCACCATTTGAACAGCTAATTAAACAAAATGAAACAAAGAAAATATTAATTAAAGTTTTTTTTAAATTAATCATTTATACTGAAAATTGGTTACTTATGTATACCATTATATAAAAAATAAAAGGTACTTGTTATGAAAAGATATAGTGTAGCAGTTTTGGCACCTAAAGGTTATGAAGAGACAGAACGCGGAAAAGATCTGATTTATTTTGCTTCGAAAGAACATGATGTAGATTTAATATTTGTAGATGGAGAATTATCTTTGGATAAAATCATTGAAGAATGTACAAATGTTAAATCAATAATTACACAAGGTGTCTATAAATATATAACAGAGTTAGCAAAAAATTTGGATTCTTTAAAATTAATTCAAACTCCTAGTGCAGGAACTGACTGGCTAGAAAAGTCAAAACTTTATGAATTGGGCGTTTCTGTCAGTAATAATGGCGGTGGTAATGCTGTTGCTGTTGCAGAGCATGCAATTGCATTGATGTTCTCTGTATATAGAAAACTTGATTTACAAATATCAAATGTAAAAAGTGGAAATTATCAAGATTTTGCAGTTCCTGACCTTATGGATGATATTAAATTTACTAAAAACCCTTCCTCGACTTATACACCTGGAAGTTGGAATAGAAAAGAATATCATACTTTAGTTGGTAAAAAAATTGGAATAATTGGATTAGGAAGAATAGGCTCAAGAGTCGCTAAAAGATTGTTTGGTTGGGAGTGTGAATTGATATACCATGATGTGGCAACATTCCCTGATTCATATATAAAAGAAACCAATGCAAAACAGGTTAGCTTGGATGAATTACTATCAACTAGTGATATTGTCACACTACATGTCCCATTAGAAAAAACGACCAAACATATGATTTCAACTGATGAATTAAAGATGATGAAATCTAATGCAATATTAATAAATACTAGCAGAGGATCAGTGGTTGATGAACAGGCATTGATAGAGGCTTTGAATCAAAAAATCATTTTTGGAGCAGGCTTAGATGTTACTGAAGTAGAACCTATAGAAATGGATAATCCATTACTACATCTTGAAAATGTTATACTTACTCCTCATTTTGCAACTCGGGCTTATGAATCAGAAATTAATATTGCTAGTTTTGCTGTTAAAAATGCATCTAAAGTAGCTAGAGGAGATAAGCCTGACTCTGTTGTACCACCTGTGTAAAGGTTAGATTTTTAATTTTTAGGTTGTCCTATAATTTTTAATGCTAACTTTCTTGCCAAAGGTCCTATAAATACGGCTAATGGAGTGGCAATTAACCACGCAATCCCCCAGGCTTTCATCCATCTAATAAAAAAGTCACTATCAACCCCTGTATTTACTCCAGTAATTATGCCTGACATAAAAAACGACATTCCTGTACCAATTATTATTCCGGTTGTGATTTGTAATAACATTATTTTAGGTAATTTGATTGTTGGTTTATAATAACATTATAAAACATTAACTTAGGAGTTTAAAATGAGTGCTTTGGATAAATTAAATCATAAATTAAATCAGATTAGTGAATCACAAGATTTTGATGTTAAATGGTTTTTTAAAGATTTGGCTACAGGGCAATCATTAAATAGAAACGGAGATGAAATAGGCCCATCTGCTAGCACAAGAAAAATCTCAATTTTAATGGCTGCTATGAAAGCTGTAAACGAAGGTAAAATCGGATTGTTAGACGAAATTGTTCCCGATGAAAAATATTGGGGTACTAACTCAGGTTGTTTTCAACATTTTTTACCTGGATTTAAAGTTAAATTTCAAGATTTGTTAACTATGATGATCATTGTTTCTGATAACGTATCTACGGGAACTGTTACAGAAATATTAACTTTAGATTATATTAATGATTTTTGTAAAAATATTGGAATGTCAGGTACTGATCATCGTGTAGGATTTCCTACAGGATCAGATCTGACTTCTGATTTAAACAAAGTTAATTCTACTACCCCAAATGATGTTGGATTGTTATTAGAAATTATCCACCAGAGCGTTTCTGATGAAGATGCAGCAAGTAAATTAGGGTCTACTACTGAATTGTGTAAGATTGCTATGGAAATCCTCCTAGCACAAAAATTAAATAATAGACTACCATTAAAATTAGCTTCTCCCTCTGCTGCAGGCCCTAAAGAAAACGACGTTAAAGTTGCTCACAAAACAGGTAGTTATCAAACTGGATATTCTGATTCAGGAATAATTTTTCCTTCTAATCATGCAGGTGTAATTTTGTGTGCATATACTGATAATGTCCCGCAATATTTAAACAATGGAGATGCCGGGATTTATTCTGCAAATAATGCTATGGGATCTTTAGCATTAGAATGTTATAAATATACTCAAAATTAATTGGAGTTAACAAATGATTAATTTGAAAATTTTATGCTCGGGAACTCCTACTCCTTCTGAAATACGATGGGGTTCAGCGTATGCATTACAAATGGGCAATGAATGGTTTATGTTTGATTGCGGCCCAGCCGCAACCTATAAATTAACAAAAGCAGGGATCAGCCCATTAGATGTTACCAATCTTTTTTTTACTCATCATCATTCAGATCACGATGCTGATTATGCATGCTTTCTTTTGATGAGATTTGATCAATCTATTGGTAAAGAAAAGATATTAAATGTTTACGGCCCTCCCCCAACAGAGCAATTGACTAAAAGATTGGTTGGAGAAGAAATCGGTGCTTATTGGCATGATTACATAGCAAGAACTAACCATCCTTTAAGTTTATGGGCTTATCAAGATAGAGGAGGCGAGTTACCAAGAGAGATTCCTCATATTAATTCTAATGATATCGAACCAGGATTTGTCCTTAATGGAGAAAACTGGAAAATATCTTGTAAAAGAGTTGAACATGTACAACCTTATTTAGATTCATTAGCCTACAGAGTAGACATGACAAATCAGAGTATAGTTTTTTCAGGCGACACTAGACCTTGCGAAGCTTTGGTAAACATATCTGCAAATGCAGACGCTCTAGTTATGGAATGTGCAAGGCTTGATAGAGAAATGAAAGGGAATGCAACGGCACAATCTGAAAGTAGCGCATTAGATGCTGGTAAAGTTGCTAAAGAAGCAAACGTTAAGAATTTGATTTTAACTCATCAAGTTCATTACTTAGATGAATATAAGGATGAAGTTATTAACGAAGTTAAGTTAAATTTTAAAGGTAATATAATTTGGGCAGATGAATTGATGACAATTAAGATTTGATTTTACTGTCTTTCAGATAACCAAATTCCAAATAAAACTAAAACTAAGCTTATTCCATGAAATATTTCAAAACTTTGATTTAGTAGTATAACAGCAAGTACAGAACTGAAGATAGGAACTATGTTTGTATAAATCCCGGCTTTTCCTGGCCCAGCTATATCTACTGCCCTGAGGTAGAAAATTTGAGCAAGTGACGAAGGGAAAATCGCTACCAACATAGTTATAATCAATCCATTGATAGATGGATAATTTATGCCATTAAGTAAATAATCTATTATAAACAAGGGTAAAGCTAAGAAATTTGCAATAACAGACATTAGAGTAAAGAATGCTATTCCAGGAATTTGTAACCTTGTTTTCAAGGATAGAGTGTAATAAGAGTACATCAAACAAGCAACTAGCATTATTAAATCACCTCTGTTTAATTGCAAAGTCATAAGTAATTCTATGTCACCATTAGTTGTAATTATCGTCACTCCTATAATGGAGATGATTACACCTAATCCTTGAAGAGCAGTTATTGATGTTTTATAAAAAAAATACGCACCTAATAGAACGTATACAGGAACTGAAGATTGAATAATTCCCAAATTTATAGCATTAGTATATTGTGATGCAGTATAAAACAGTACGTTGAATCCAGTAAATCCCATCAATGCCATGAAAATAATTTTATTAATTTCGGGTTTAATTATTTGCCAATTAGTTTTTACATCCTTTCCAAATAAAAACCACATTACTGAGCTGACTAGTATCCATCTCAAAGGCACGATTTGAAGAGGAGATATTTCACCAACAGCAAGCTGTCCAAAAATAGTATTAAATGCCCAAAATAATGTTGTGAATATTAACAGTGCAGAAGGAGTATTGTAAAATTTATTTAAAATACTCATGTTTGATTTATTATTAAACTACTAAATAATAAATCAAACAATTCAGAATTTAATTCCCATTCTTGTTTTGGGCTATTTATTGAAAAAATTATTATATTGCTATTATTGTGCGTCATGATAACTGTTTTTTGCATATTACCTTCATTATCTTCTGCTTCTATAATATAGCCATTGTATTCACTTAATACTGATTTTGATAGCAACTTAAGATTAGAAGATTTAATAAAATATGATGTGAAATCAACTATTCTAGTTGCAAGGGTTTCAGATATGTTAAATACAAACTGAGAATTTGTACCTTTCATCATCACTGACTTTTCAGATTTACTAATTACTGTCCATTTGTTTGAATATCTGAATTTATACTATCCAATTTCAATTGAAGAATCCATAATTCTTGCTTCATTTTGAAATTTTTGGGATTTTTCATTAGTCAGTCGTTTGTCGTTTTGTATTTTTTGTTCTGTATCTTTAATTGCTTTGTTTAATGCAATTGATTCCGCCTCTTCTAATTCCTTGGATTTGATTTGGTAGGGGCTAAGTGTGATTTGGATATTTGTATTAGTACTAGTTTCGTAATTATTTATAGAATCTGTTTGATTCTCATTTGTATTATTATTACTACATCCTATTAAACATAAAAATATAGTTAATATAAGAAATAAATTTTTCATATTTTCATTCTATCCATATTAATGTTAGTTGTGTATAGTTATATCCAATTAATTTTTTTTACTTATGAATGATTTTGATGTAATAATTATTGGTGCTGGAATAGCAGGAAATTCTGCAGCTTTTCATTTGTCTGAAAAATCAGATTTAAGAATTATGATTATTGAAAAAAATGACATTTCCTCAGGTGCTTCGGGATTAAATGCTGGTCATATTTCTTCTACTGGTTTAGGTGATGACCCAAATTTACAAGCATATTTAACTCATGGCAGTTTGGAAATATTCAAATCATTTCAAATTGACAGAGGATATGATATTGAATTCAGGCAATCTGGATCAATTGCAGCAATACAGACTGAAGAACAATATGATTATGCTTTGAAAAACGTTTTGGAATTACGATCAAAAGCGAAATATGCCGAAATAATCTCAACTAAAGAAGCAAAATCTATCGAACCTGAAATTACTGACAACATGCATGGTTNCATATATTATCCCTTAAGAGCACAGGCTGATCCAATAAAAGCAACTACAGCATTTGCTCTTGAGGCACAAAATTTAGGTACACACATTAAAGTAAATGAAACAGTAAATGATGTNTCTTCGGAATCTGATGGTACTTTTTTAATTAAAACCAATAAAAATATATATACTTGTAATAAATTGNTAATTGCTACAGGAGCATGGACTAATAATTTATTTAAATCATTAGATTTAGATATCCCAATTGTTCCAATTAGAGGGCAAATGTGGTCTTCTAAGTCATTGCCTCCAAATATTTTTACTGCAATTTCAGCTATGCAGTCACAATATGATTGGAATACTGATTCTACTTCCGATAAAAATAATCCACCAGACCTCACACATAAAGACGGGAAAAGAATAACTAGGCACCTTTATGGAAGACAGAGAAAGAATGGTGAAATTATTTTTGGAGGAGACAGAGAAAACATTGGTTTTACTGAAAAAGTAGATTTTAGTGGAGTAGAATCAAATAAAAATCATGTTACTGAATTATTTCCATTTATTTCTCAGATAGAAATTGAGAAAGCATGGTTTGGATTTATGCCTTTTTCTATTGACGGGAAACCATTGATAGGCAAAATTCCGGCGTATAATAATTTGTTTATTGTTTCTGGATTGGCATCCTCAGGATTTGGTAGAGGACCTATGGCTGGTAAATATGCAGCTGAAGTTGTACTTTCTGATTATATNCCAAGCATACTAAATGAAGCTGATCCTTCAAGATTTGATCAATTAAATTAGAGAATTTAACCATTNGCTAAACATATTATCCCAATCTATATTATTTTTATCCATTGCATTAAGCTCNTGATAATGATCTGTATTTTTAAATATGAATTTGTTGTTGTTTTTGTTGTTGTTTTTGATTTTGTTATAAAAATCNTCTGATTGAGTAATATATATTTTTTCTTCATCAGATGAATATGTTAGTAATACAGAAATATCTAATTTGTATGTATCAAAAATTGGACTTATTGATTTTGCACTAAATTTAGAGTCTATAATTTGATCTACGTATTTTTGTGTATATGTTGTTAAATCGTAAACTCCACTACTTAAAATAAGTCCATTTACTTCTATTTCTTTACTTGCATAATATGCCAAATGAGCTCCTGCNCTATGACCGGAAATCACTATNTTTATATCATTGCCATACTTTTTTTTTATATAATTTATGCTGTTTTTTATGTCTTCTAATTGATCAACAAATTTNAATTGTGGTGACAACCTATANCCTGGGGTAATTAAATTGATTTTATAATTTTTAAAATAATCAAAAGTAAATAATACCCACTCAGGATATCCAAACTGCCATGCGCCTCCATGAATATAGAATAGAAATATATTTTTTTTATCTATGCTTTTTGGTAACTCGTATAATCTTTGATGTTTATTTTTACCATAATAATAGAGATTAGAAACTTTGTTATCTNTGTATTTTTTTGATTTTTTTAAAGCGTTATCTGCCCAAGTATCAGCNGCAGGACTCATTGGAGGTTGATCATCAAATCTTATCATGTTTTTGTTCTAATTCCAGTAAAAATGTTTTTCTATCTAAGCCACCTCCATACCCANCTAGTTTACCTGATTTCCCTATTACTCTATGACAAGGAACAATTATACTTATTGGATTTGCATTATTTGCATTCCCTATAGCTCTACTTGCTTTTGGGTTACCAATTAGTTTAGCTTGGTATGAATAACTTACAGTTTCAGCATATGGGATTTTTGTAAGTGCATTCCAAGATTTAAGTTGAAACTCAGTTCCATTGAATTCANTAGGAATATCAAAATTTTTTCTTAAGCCTTTAAAATATTCAGTTAATTGCAAAATAGTTTTCTCAATAATTCTATTTTTCCCATTATTAAAAATAACTTTATTTTTGTTCCAATTTTTNAGCCTGTCTAAACTATGATGAATTGCGGTTAGTGATTTATTGTTTGCTGCTAAATGTAATTGNCCTATGGGTGAGTCAATCATATAGTAATAATTACTCATATTACTTTACTAAAACTAAGGGTTTAAAACTGTATTTACCATAGTAATACTGTATTTCAGACCAAGATGATTTTGCAATTTTTACTTCTGGGTTATCATCGTGATAAACACTTACTCTTTCACACTTATGGAATAAACTGCCGTCTATAATATCAGAATGTTTTAGAGATCCTCTTTTAACTAACAATAATAAAGCTGCTGCACCTGAACGTGCTATNCCGCCATCATATAACCCTGGGCCAGTTTCTTTATATGTTTCCAGTCCATATTTAAGTATTCTTTCTGATCCTGTTAAACCAGATGGCTTATATTCAACCCACACATGTGATGTGAAATAATCCGCTGCACCCTCTATTAGCCAAACACTTTTATCTCTGCCTTCATCATCACACCATTCTTCTACTTTAGGAGGTTCTAGTGCTATATCATATTGAAAAGCATGATAGAATTCGTGAATCCATGTTGTCATGCTATCTTCGTAGCTTTGNCTTATAGGTGATCCATTAAAAACTACTCTTGTTGTATCACAAGCTTGTACCTGAGTAGTAGCATCTGCTCCATTTTCTAGCCATTCTCTAAATCGTCCCATTTCAAAATTAATATATTCTTGTCTGCTGTTTTTTTCAGGTTCTCTAGATTTGATACATGNATCTTCTTCTAGAAATTCTCTTATAGTATTTAGAGTGCTTTCAATTTGATTTTTTGTAATGAGAACTTCGTGTTGATAAAATGGCATATCTTTAATAGGGACACCTGTTTCGGAACCAACATCATACTGTATCGCTATCACATTTGATTTTCTATCTTTTATTTTACTTTCGGCAAGATTAGCAAGAGATTTTAATTCATCAGTTGAATATTTAGTAGATAAGTTTATTATTTTTATAATTGGTTCGGCTTTAGCTTTGGCATCGGCTTTAGCATCCGCATCGGCTTTAGCTTTGGNNTCCGCNTCNGCTNTAGCTTTAATTTTTGTATCTGTTTCAACTTCAACTANAGGTTTTACTACAGGATTATATTTTAAAATATTTTCAACTAATTTACGATCTGGTGGAGTTAGTATTTTCGCAACAAATTCTTCATATAGTTTATGAGATTGAGGTAATTTGTCAGCTATATCTTTCTTATTTACTATTTCAAATTCCTTATGAGGTATCTTCCACACAGATCTAAAATCCCATTCTGTAGCTATAACCCAAAAGATGTATTCTTGAGTCACAACTCTATAAAACTCATTTATATCTCCATACTTACGATCTTCGTAACTTTTTGCATTGAATAAGTTTTTGTCCACTGCTTCTTGATAAGATTTTCTTAATGCAGAGTTTGGATTTTTATAATCCCAATCTTCATGCATTAATCGAAAAGCTACATGAGTTATAGTGTGAATTTGGTGCTCTAGAATCTCNGCTAATTGAGAATTTAACTCNACATCTTCTTCCCATATAATATCGGCATAGTTTTTTTGATAATCACCACCTGGGCAACAAGCTCTATTTCTAAATACTTCGGCAACTCTATCGTCACTATGAACTCCAATATAAACTATTCTTTGATAAATATTTTCATCCTGAATAGTCTTGAAAAACATATTTTGGAGTTCATTNTCAATTAAATTACTGTCAGCAAACATTAACTTATATATTGCAGCAACTTTTAATAGATATTGATTTGTTACTTCTGATGAAGAAAAAATCCTAAGTGTTTCAACATCTATGTATTTTGCCCAATCTCCGTAATTATTATCTTTTTTTATTAAATCTAAATCTTCAAAAATATCTTTTACATCGGATTTAGCNTTNGCNTCNGNNTCNGNTTTNGCCTTAGCNTCNGCATCGGNTTNAGCTTTGGCATCGGCTTCAGCNTNNGCNTCNGNTTTAGCNTTNGCATCNGCNTCNGCTTTNGCATCNGCNTNNGCNTTAGCATCAGCATNGGCTTTAGCTTTAGCATCAGCATCGGCTTTAGCCTTAGCATTAGATTGAGTTTGAATGGGTTGAGATTGTTCTATAGAATCGCTTTCTGAAGACAATGTATTTATATCTACTTGATCAGAAGAATTACTGGAACAAGCAAATATAAATAGCAATAATATTATTGTGATTTTTTTTAGCATATGAAATTAATTTTTTATAGTATTATTATTTCAATATTATATATTACCTTTAAAGAGAGCTCCAAAATGCAAGATAAAGAAATATTATATCAATCTTTAGTAGATATAAAAAAAATGATTACTAACAAAGAATTATCTCCTGTTGAATTGACCCAAATGTCTTTAGAAAGAATTGAAGAAACAAATGATAAAACTAATGCTTTTTTGAATTATTATCCCGAGATGGCACTTGCTGATGCTAAAAAGGTAGAAGAAAAAATAATCAAAGGAGAGCCAATAGGATTAATGGCAGGAATACCTACTTCTATCAAAGATCTTGAACCTGTTAAAGATATGATCACAACAAAAGGGTCATTATTAAGCAAAGATGAAATTTCTAATATAGATCAAATAGGAGTTGAAAGAATTAAAGAGCATGATGGAATAATTTTAGGAAAAACAAATGTACCAGAAGCAGGGTCTAGCGGAACAACAGAAAACAAATTAGGTGATGACTGTAGAAATCCTTGGAATTTAGATTATTCAGCAGGGGGATCAAGTGGAGGAACAGGGGCATCAGTAGCATCAGGAGTAACCCCTGTTGCCCAAGGTTCAGATGGAGGTGGTTCTATAAGAATACCTTCTTCTTTTTGTGGAATTTATGGTATAAAAGGAACTCAAGGTAGAATTCCTAGACGGAAAGCAGGTTTTGCTAGTTGGCACCCCGTTAATTTTTCATGCATGGGGCCAATGAGTAGGTATGTTATTGATAGTGCAATTATGATGCAAGTTATGGCTGGTCCTCATCCAGATGCTGAATCAGGAACAATACAATCGACTCCCCCAGATTTTATATCTAATTTAGAAGCAGGTATATCTGGTAAAAAAATTGCATGGTCCTTAGATTTTGGATGCCGACCAATACACCCAGATGTTAAAACCAATACTGAGAATGCAGTTAAAACTTTTGAAGATCTGGGAGCTAATGTAGAACCATTTAAATTCACTTTTAATTTAGATGAACTCGAAGAACCTATAATGAAAGTATTAGGGTTTGCAGCCAGATATGCTGCAGGAGGAGAAGATATACTTAAGAAAGATCCTGAAGCTTTTATGCCTCATGTATTTAATACTTACTTAAGAGGTAAAGAAGTTAGTACAGATGATTATGTTAGATCTTTGTCAAAATTGTATGAATTCAGGGCTTATATAGAATCTATTTTTGAAGATTATGATTTTATAAGTGCACCAAGTATGGCTATTCCAGCAAATAAAATAAATGAAAGGGCATTTTTTGAAGATGGGAAAGTTGTATTTAAAGAATGGAATGATGATATAAAATTCAATAGCAATGATCATGATTTTTCTACTTGGAATTATGTTTATCATGCAATGACATCTTTATTTAATTGGAGTGGAAATCCTGCTGCTACAGTTCCGGCAGGTTTTTCAGAAGATGGATTGCCAACAGGATTACAAATTATAGGTAAAAAAGAAAATGAAGTTGGAGTATTACAAGCTTCTAGAGCTTATGAAATTGCAAACCCTTGGCATGATTTAAAGCCTAGTATTTAAAATCATGCTAAGCTATTTCTCCTCAGTAGAGTAGAGTACTTAATACTAAAATCTCCAAATAAATCTCCAAAAACTCCTTAAAATAGGGTTTTTGAATAAATCTTAATTTCTTTGTTTGTGAAAA
>PAZO01000004.1 GCA_002715665.1 Chloroflexota bacterium
CAAAAGCCAAGGCAGATGAAGCCGCTAAACAGGCAGCATTAAAGGCTGAAGCTGAAGCCAAAGCTAAAGCAGAAGCAGAAGCAGCAACAAAAGCCAAGGCAGATGAAGCCGCTAAACAGGCAGCATTAAAGGCTGAAGCTGAAGCCAAAGCTAAAGCGGAAGCAGAAGCAGCAGCAAAAGCTAAGGCAGATCAGGATACTCAGAAACCCAACACTGAACCAGCTATAGACCTAAATGCCTATCCGTCTATATATTCTGGTACAATTGTAGCAGCTGGTACTAATATCCCTAAAAACGCTCAATTAAAAGCCCAGATTGACGATTATATTACTGGGCCTGCTTTAATAGATGGTAACAACTTTCAAAATCTAGTTATATCACCGGCTGATGTTAAATACATAGGTAAACCAATTATTTTTATTCTTAATGGAATTAAATCTGAACCAACTAAAGAAATATATGAATCTGGTAAAATTCTAGATCAATTAACTTTAGCTTTTATAGGATTACCACAAGAAAATACACAAGATACTAGTCAACAAATAGCAGATTCAGAATCACCAGCCAATACACAACTCAATGATGATTCAGAAGGAACAGGTTGTTCATTAGTTTCTGCAAATAACAATAATTACTCTTCTTTGCTTACTTTTGCTATGATACTCTTAGCACCAATGGTTGCGTATAGAAGATCTAAAAAATAATTATTATAGTTAACTTAAATAATTAGTTGTTTTATTTAGTTTGATTTAGCAATACTATTCTTTTTTCTTTTGGGATATTATTTTGGGTAATATTTAGCTTATTTAAGTTACTTTTGTCTTTTATTCCAAAAGATATTCTGCTGTTATCATATAATTGCGCTTCATCATAGGATTCTTGTAAATCAGATATTACTAAAACTCTATAATCTATATCAGATATTAATTTACTGAAAGTATTATTATCAACAGTACTTATATTGCCGTGAGGTGTAAATATAACTTTAGGATTTTCAGATGACAACTTTGTTTTTTGATTTGCAGGTATAATTTGGGGACCTAAAGCTAATATTTTTATCCCTTCAACTTGAATAATATGATAGATTGCGTATTGATCATTTGATTCGATTGTCTGTACAGTTGCTTTTTCATTATGATCACTAGTTTCACCATCAAAATTCATCAAAGAAGGTTGAAGAGGAGAGTTTTCATTAGATTCTTTATTATCTATTTCATTCTCGTTATTTTTTGAAGAAGTTTTGTAGCCTACCGAAGTTATGTAAAAATTATCGATTTCAAATTCTCCAGGGGTTTTAACGTTTAGATTATTGTTTTGAATATTAGATAGAGGGTCATTGAATAATCCTATATTATATTCGTCGTTTAATGAAGGATTAGTTATTAAAGTACAATTACCTGAAATTATTTTTAAAGAATTAGAATTTGTAAGGGTGATTTCCATATATGTCCTTATAAATTAATATTCAATATTATATCAAATATATTGTATATATTTACATGATTGTGTGTATATTAAACTAACAGATAATTCTATTCTTATTCAGATATGAATATAATTTTAGTATAATTTAATTAATAAACATAAATATTGAATAAATATGGCAGAAAAAAGAGATTATTATGAAATTCTAGGTATTTCAAAGAATGCTTCAGATGAGGATATTAAATCGGCATTTAGAAAAAAAGCTTTAGAGTATCATCCTGATAGAAATAAATCCGAAGATGCAGAATCCAAATTTAAAGAAGTTAATGAAGCCTATCAAATATTATCGGATTCTGAGAAAAAAAACAGGTATGATCAATTTGGACATGCTGGGGTATCAGGCGCACAAGGAGGAGGTGCAGGTTTTGAAGGTTTTGGAGGTGGCTTTGGTGATATTTTTGATGCATTTTTTGGTGGATCACAATCTAACTCTGGTCGCAAAGCTTCATATAGAGGTGCAGACCTAGAATATCCAATAACATTATCGTTTGAAGAAGCTGTATTTGGCGGTGAGAAAGGGATTACCATAGAAAAATTATTTCCTTGTGATACTTGTAAACCTGTAAGTTGTGGAAATTGTAATGGCACGGGACAAATAAAGCGTGCACAAAGAACCATGTTTGGTCAATTTACACAAGTTGTTACATGCCAAACATGTAGCGGTACAGGAGAATCTTTTGACAATAAATGTCAGACTTGCAAGGGGGCAGGTAGATTTAAAAATAGTAAAAATTTATTTGTTACCATTCCTCAAGGAATTGATGATGGAATGCAAATAAGATTACAAGGTGAAGGCGAGCCAGGACTTGGAAAAGGTCAAAATGGCGATCTATATGTTATTGTAAAAGTAGAAGAACATGATATTTTCGAGCGATCAGGTAACAATATTTCTATGGATATTCCTTTAAATATTCCTACATTAGTTTTAGGTAGTACTATTCGAATTCCTACTATACAGGGTGAAGAAAATTTAACAATTCCACCTGGAACTCAATCAGGTCAAGTGTTTAGAATTAGAGGAAAAGGGATTGTTGATGTAAGGGAAAAAAATAAAAGAGGAGATCAGTTAGTTACTGTAAATGTGAAAATACCCAAAAAATTGAACAAACAGCAAACAGAATTATATAAGAAACTTCAAGAAATTACTGAAGATGATACGAAAAAAAATGTTTCTGATTGGTTGAAAAATAAAATTAAAGATACTTTTTCTTAAAATAAAGAGAGCCTAAGATCAATTCTAATCGAAAGTGGACTGTATTGTCTGTAAATACACTGAATGAGTATGTAGAACCAGTAACTGAATTATTTTCAAAATATTCTAAAGGGAATATTTATTTTTCTTCTTTTGAAGATAGTAATCATAAAAGAACTGAGATTGAACTTGCTATTGAAGGAGAAATCGAGCATTCTGAATTTGAATATATTGCGATAGGTGTAAAACTTTTGAAATATTTAGATACTAATATCGAAATGAATATAGATACAATTTCTCAAGAAAAATTAAATAATTATTTTGATAATTCTTATGAGCCGATCAAAATTGATTCAATAATTATTTATCCTGATAACACAAAAGCTACTTTGATTGATGATTATTCAAATATATTACTAAAACCAGGGTTAGGCTTTGGTACAGGCAAACATCCAACAACTAAATTATGCTTACAAGAGTTGCAAAAAATTGACAATAAAGTAGTTTTAGATATAGGAACAGGCTCGGGTATCTTAAGTATAGCAGCAACGTTTTATGGTGCAACAAAATGTTTTGGCATAGATAGTGATGATATGGCGCTTAATAATGCAAGTTATAATTCTTCGATTAATGAATTAGACGAAAAGATTAAATTAATCAAAACTAATTTTGAAGATTACACCACAAATGATTTATTTGATAGTATATATGCAAATGTAAGCGGATCATTTTTAATTGAAAATTCAGATAAAATTTTTGACTTACTAAATTTCCAAGGTAATTTGATCATCTCCGGATTCAAAGAAGAAGATGAAAAAACCATAACAAATCATTTTTCACAATTTTTTAATGTATTGTCTCAAAAATCAGAAGATGGATGGTCGTGTATTAGGATGGTTAAAAAATGAAAACAAATCAACTGATTCATAATCAACTAAGATTTTATTGTGATATTAATTTAGATTTAGATCAAAATATTGAGTTACCTAAAAATATTGTTCATCAAGTATTTAGAGTATTAAAAAAAAGAGTTGGTGATCATATTTATTTATTTAACGGAAGTAATAAAGAATATAAAATTGAATTATGCGAAGTTACAAAATCAAATATTACTGGATATGTGGATCAGTATATAGATTATAACGGGGAACTTGATACAAATATTTATTTGTATCAATCATTAGTTGAACACACAAGAATGGAATTAATCATCCAAAAATGCACAGAATTAGGTGTTAAAAATATTTACCCAGTCATTTCTAATAAATGTAAAATAAAATCTTTCTCTGAATCAAAAAGAGAAAGATGGAATAATATTATTAAAGAATCTAGTGAACAAAGTTTTAGATCAAAGATAATGAAATTAGACAATATTATTAATTTTAAAGATGCGTGTATAAACGCTATAGGATTAAAAATATTCTGTAATGAATATGAAACTGATTTTCATCTGAATAAAATTAATACAAGTTATTTAAAAGAAAATAATATTAGTGATATTTCAATTTTTGTTGGTCCTGTTTCTGGGTATGATCAGTCAGAGATATTACATGCACAAGAAAAAGATATGATAAGTGTTAGTTTAGGTAAAAGAGTACTAAGAACTGAAACTGCAGCTATAGCTTCTGTTTCAAATATAGTGAATCAAATAAGTTGATAATTAATCAATTTCCCCAATGGTAAATTTAATTAACTCTATAGGATCTACTTTACTGTCACAGACTTTTATCATTAAGTCGATAAATTCAGTATTATGAGAAATGGTATTTGATAGCTTTTTTGCTCCATAAATTGTATCTAAACCTTCGATAATATTCCCTATTTTTGTTTTAAGTGAATTCCTTGAATTTTTTTCTCCAATGAGTTGGCCCGCTTTTCGATTCCTACTTAAAGGGCTATATGAAGATGCAAGCGTATCACCTAGTCCTGACAATCCACTGATTGTAATTGGATTTGCACCAGCTTTTGTGGCAATTTTTACGATTTCACTAAAAGCTATACTGATAAATGCACCTTTTAGATTATTTCCTAAATTTAGCCCATCACATATCCCAGCACCAATGGTAACAATATTTTTAAGTGCACCACCTAATTCTACTCCTGTTATATCGTCACTAAAATAAGTTTTAAAATTATTAGATTCAATAATATTTTTTAATTCGTTATAAAAATTAATATTTGCAGAAGCAATAACAGAGCTAGTTGATTGCCCATTATAGATTTCGTTAGCCAGATTTGGCCCTGATATAACTGCAATGTTTTCTTTTTTACAATATGGTAATTCTTCTAATATGATTTCTGAAATTCTTTTCCCTGTTGATTTTTCTATTCCTTTTGAAGCAATAAGCAATTTATGAGATGATTTGAAATAGGGTTTGAGTATTTGCAGATTTTTTCTTGTTGTTTGCGAAGGGAATGTTAAAATCAGAAGATCAGTTTGGTTTAGAGTTTTCGATATGTCCGAACTTAAGTGAATATTTTCAGATAAATTTTGAGATTTTTCAATTTTATTAGATCTATCTGATGCTTCACTTGTGTTTCTACATAAAATTGTAACTTTATTATTTTTTTTTTGAATTAAATAGGATAGCGCTTGCCCCCAAGTGGTATTCCCTACTACTGTGATATCTGATATTTTAAAATTTTCTTTCATTATTGTTAATTAACCTATAAATATTTTCTTTGTGCCTGATGATTATGATTAACATGCTTATAAAATAATATAGTAAATATTCTAATTCATAAATTCCTAGTATAATTAATATAATAAATGGGATAAATGAAAAAATTGATCCAACTAACGAACCAATTGAAGCTGTTCGCGTTTTAATTATTAATATAAGCGAAATAATAGTTGGGAATAATACAATCTCATAAGCTAAAGCGGTAAATGTACCAACACCAGGCGCAACCCCTTTACCTCCTTTGAATTTTAAAAAAATCGGCCAACAGTGTCCAAATACTATACTAGAAGCTGAAAGAGCTATAGCCAAATCGTTTTCTAATATTTGCCTGAATATTAATATTGGGATAAATCCTTTACAAAAATCCATAAAGAAAACTGTTATACCAAGCTTTAAGCCTAAAGCACGAGTAACATTTGTTGCTCCTGTAGAACCACTACCAATTTCAAGAACATTTTTACTTGAAATCAATTTTGTTATTATATAACCAAATGGTACTGATCCTATAAGGTAACTAATAATTATAGGATAGACATAATTTTCTATTTTTTTCTCCTACTTTTGAAAAACATTTTTATGATAACACCTTCGTAATCAAAATTTTCTCTTATAACATTTTCTAAATACCTTTTATATGAAAAATGCACGAACTTTGGATTGTTAACTGTGATTTCAAATACATTAGGATAATTATTATTCTGCATTATTCCATAAATATGTAATGTTTGATTTGGTTTGTTTTTTGGTAAATTTTGTGCAATTTTACTCATGATAAAATTATTTAGTTTATCAGAATCATGAATAACTTTAGATCTGGCGTGAATAGTGTTAGTTAAAGATAATAATTTTTTAATATTTGATCCATTTAATCCGGAAATTGTAATTATTGGAGCAAATTTAAGAAATTTAAATTCATCTCTAATTCTATTTTCTATTTCGTTTTGAATCAAACTTTTTTCTTTTATTAAATCAGATTTATTAATTGCAATAATAATGCCATCTGTTGAATTCAGTATAGTTTTAATTATTTGAGAATCCTGATTTGTTGCAGGTTCAGTAATATCAATTAATAATATACTTACATCTGATTCTGATATATAATCGATTGCTTTGCTTACACTGACTTGTTCGATAAAGTTATCTATTTTCCCTCTTCTACGTATACCTGGTGTGTCTACTATATTATAAAGTTGATTTGAGATTGTAATATCATAATCAATGCTGTCTCTTGTGGTTCCAGGTATATCACTAGTTATAGATCGCTTGCTTCCATATAAGGTATTAAATAAAGTTGATTTACCGGTATTTGGCCTACCAACTATAGAAAGTTTGATTTCATTCTTGTAGTTTGAAGAAACATCATTTGTGATCTTGGGAATATTATCAATTATTTCATCCACTAATAAATCTATTTTGAGATTATGATATGCACTTATCCCTAGAATATTTTCAAATCCAAGTTCAAAAAAGTCATTAATGTTATATTGTTTTTCGTTGTTGTCAATTTTATTCACAACTAATATTGATTTTTTATTAGTATTTCTTATAATTTGTGCAACGTTTTTATCTGTTGAAGTGATNCCTTCATTNCCATCTGTGATCATAATTATCAGATCNCAATTATTTAATGAATAATTAATTTGTTCTTTTATNTCATCTGAAAATTGATCTATTTGATCGTCNGTGAATCCTCCAACATCTGTGATATTNATAATTTGATNATTGTGATCTATTTCTCCTTTGATTCTATCTCGNGTTGTNCCAGGNATTGTGCTAACTATTGCTTTTTTCTTTCCTATTAATCTATTAAAAAGCGTTGATTTTCCTACATTTGGTCTNCCAATNAGNGCAACNTTGAATTTNTTCAAAATACANCCAATTANGAAAATAATTTGTATAATAAAGCTGTTTGAGANTGTAATCTGTTTTCNGCTTGNTCNTANGCNAAAGAAGATTNGGAATCTANNATTCCGTGNTCTATTTCTTCACCCTCTTTTGCNGGCATGTCGTGCATTATAAAAACATTNTTCTTNGNTTGNGAAATTAATTTATTATTAANTTGGTAATTTTTGAAGTCTATAAGACGAGTTTTTTCTTCANCTTCCATCCCCATNCTNACCCATTTNTCTGTATATATTATNTCNGCTNCTTGAACAGCNNNTTGAGGATNTTCAATCCATTCCATTTTAGATTCATGTTTNGNTGNNATGTNTNTAGCTTNATTAAAAATNGTNCNAGGAATTTGATATTTTTTNGGNGAAGAATATATGAAATTTAGTCCNAAATTNGCNGAAATTAAAGCTANGCTTGAAGCTATATTNTTNCCNTCACCNACATATACCANATTTANGTTTTCAAANNTTNNNAATTGATTGTAGATNGTGTACATATCNGCNAATGCNTGACANGGNTGTTCTAAGTCAGANAGTGCNTTTATTANTGGAATNGTTGTATNTTGAGTNAAATTAATTAATGTTGAATGNAGATANACTCTNGCNACTATNCCATCNACCCATCTGTTTAAATTTTTTGCTATATGGGTAACACTTTCTCTTTTNCCCAATCCTATATCATCATTGTTNAGNTATATGGTGTTTCCNCCTAATTTTTTTATNCCTANTTCAAAAGACACNCGAGTTCTNANNGAAGCTTTTTCAAATACCAAACTTATATTTTTCCCTTCNAANACTTTTTGATAATNACCNNTTTTTATTTTATCTGTGAGATCTAAAAATGANTTGTGCTCTTCAGCNCTCCANTCACTAANAGATAAGAAATTATTTTTCATTTTTCACCTAATTACATAATTAATTTTCTAGTATTTATTGTATAGAATTATATTTAGTGTTAANTAATACATCACATTATTATCTAGTAAATTTTATACTGAATTGTGGATAAGTAGTTAAAATTCGTGGATAAAATTACATGTAAGTGGATAAATATTAAATTAANTCNGCCATAATCTCAAGGTAGTTAGGGTTCATTGGTTATATAATGTATTTAGATATAATTCTTAAATTTTTAATATAGTGAGCGTATCCTTAAAACAATTTAAAAGTAAATCACCTGAGAGTATTGACACAAGTTCTTCTTCTTCTTTGAATTTGGAGCATTATTTTAAATGGATTATGAATATAGGCATTATGGCATTATTTTGTGTGCCTTTTGTAGTATACTTTCAAGTTTTTTATCCCTACACAGTTCCAAAAGCTATATGGGTACATTCTTTGAATTGGTTACTTTTAGCTGTGTACTTATTTGGTATTTTATTTAGCAAAAATTTATATAGTTTATATAAACCCAGATTGAATTTTATTTTTTGGTTATATGGATTATATATTTTTGCATATATAATTAGTTCAATTTTTGGTGGTAATTTTTCTCATAGCTTTTGGTCTGATTATCAACGAATGTCAGGATTATATTGGCATATTCATACTTTGATTTTATTTTTTATTTTGTCTGGNATGCTAAACAAGACCAAACAATTCTACAATATTTTTATTTTCATTTTATTTAGCGGATTTTTATTATCTATATTTTATTTATTGGAATATTATTCGATATTTGCTTTTGATATGCCAGGATATTCAGATTCTTCAAGGGTGGTTTTTACTTTTGGTAATCCAGGATTTGCAGGCCTGTATTTTATGCTTGTTTTTTTAATTGGGTTAGGCATGATAAGAAGAGACTTTATAANTACCACCTTTGAGATTCTATCACTTAAAAATCTATCTATCCGATTACAAAACATTTTATACTCAATATATATTTTTTTGGTTCTTAGTCTTTTAATTCATTCAATTTTAGTGAGCGCATCAAGATCAGCTTTCTTGGGAATTATTGCAGGATCAGGNTTGTTTGCACTTATGTTGGCAACAAGAACTAAATATATATTTAATTCTAAAAATATATATTTGATTTTATCAGTTTCATCAATTTTGNTACTTGTATTAATTGGAGCTTTATACTACTTCGAGGTTGGTAAGCTTTTATTTGATAGAATTAAAGAACTAACTAATATCAGTGCTTNTGGAGCTGTAGATTCAGGCTTTTTTACAAGATTTGCTAATTTCAATGCAGTTTATAACGGATTTTTAGATAAACCTATATTTGGATACGGCATGGCTAATTTTGCTATTCCTTATAATCAATTTTCTGTTCCGACTCATGTAACAAGTTGGGAAATGGATAATACTCATAATATACTTTCAAATATTCTTATAACAGGAGGTGTTTTTGTATTTATACCATATTTGTTTTTGATGCTAAATACTATTGTACATTCTTCTAAAAATTGGAAATTTGATTTNTTTAATAACGACTTAGATATTAATAATCTTAACTTTATAGTGATTTTATTTTTTGCNGGATATTTTATACATCATATGTTTTGGTTTGATATACATGAGAGCCATGTATTAGCTGTTTTAATACTTACGGTAGTAAATTTTTCTATGAGCTTTCCTAAATTTATAATCAATAATCAACTAATACGTAAATTATCACTTATGAGAACTGTGTTATCTTCGATATTAATTGAAAATAGGCGTTTACTGGCAGTGTTAATTATTATTNTTGTTCCTTTATTATTTATTAATATTGAACTAAAAATAATGCGTGCAACTAAACATATTTGGAATTATGGTGAATCTAAAATTTCTGCTGATTATAAAAATATTGAAGAANTAGACCAAAAATTATCAAAAAAATACATGAATTTGGATAAAGGTATTGAAACATTCCCCCCTNTGGCTAATCTTGCGCGAGCATATATAATAAACGATGGTGTACAAGCTGTAGAAAAAATGCCTTCTCCAATTAATCAAGGATTTTCTGATTATGCCTTAAAAGCAGCACTAGATGCAATTGAACAGCATCCAGAATATTGGAAAACTTATGCTAGAACGGGTATTTTGTATTTTGAGAAAGCTAAATTTGTAGAATCTAAGGATCTTAGAATTGAATTTAAAGATAAAAGTGTTGAATATTTAAATAAAGCTATTGAACTTGGTCCAAGTAGAGCTCATGTTCATACAACTTTGTTATCTGTTCATTTGTGGTTTAATGAAGTTGAAAATGCGACCATGGTGTTAAATAAATATAAAGATTTTTTAGATACAATAGCGTCTGATTTAGACCCTAATTATTACTTTATGAAATCTCTATTGGAATTTCATGATTGCAACAATTATTCTGATGATTATAATATTTTAAGCAATTGTATTTCAAATATAAATTAAAATGGTAAATTCTGTAAAAATTATTAATGACGGTAAAGAATTAGAAATTGATTTCGGAGATGAAATTAAAATTTTTACTGCAAGAGATTTGAGAATAAATTGNGGTTGTGCTAATTGTGAAGAAGAGTGGTCTGGAAAGCGTATTTTAGAACCAACAACAGTATCACACGATATTGTTTTAGAGGATTTTATGTACATAGGAAAATATGCACTTCAATTTTTGTGGAGTGATGAACATTTTACAGGTATTTTCCCTTTTACAGTACTGAAAAATTTAGACTAAATTAAACAGGTTTAAACTTAGGTAAGGCTATTTTTTCATTTATGTGTTCAAAAACGACTTCAAGTGGCATTCCTATTTGTAATTTTTCAGGAGTTGGATCATCCATAACTATATTTGTAGGCATTAATGGACCTTCTTCTAATTGAACTATTGCAGTAACAAAAGGTACATCTTCTATAAATCCAGGGTGAGGTGCTCTCTCTACTATAGAAAAAGTGAAGAGAGTAGCTTTACCGCTTGCTTTTATCCATTTTGTGTCTTTTCTCATAGCTCCTGGTGATATGTCTCTAGGATAAAAATAAGGACCATTAACAGGGCATTCTCTCAACCACAATTCTTCAGCTTTAGCTTTTTCCCAATAAAAATCTGATTCTCCTTGAGGGCTTGGTATTGGTTTTTTATAATCGTTTGACATTGTTAACTCCTTAATTTAATCAATTGCTAGTACTATAGTTCCAGTAGATGATANTGCACCTCCTGTACCATT
This sequence comes from Chloroflexota bacterium, assembly GCA_002715665.1. The sequence continues at coordinate 11,378 of PAZO01000004.1, forward strand.
NATAAGGCAAGTTTTTGGATTTTCAAGNTGNCTNTCTCCAGTTTCTCCTCTCAATTGCCTGACAGCTTCAAGCACCAAGAACATTCCATACATNCCTGTATGNCAATANGANAANCCNCCNCCATTTGTATTCATTGGNAAATCTCCNCCAGGTGCGGTTCTTTGNTTTGCAACAAAATCAGGACCTTCACCNGGTTTNCAAAAACCTAAACTTTCNAANGTGGCTAATACTGTATATGTGAATGAATCATAAATCATAGCTAANTCNATTTCATCATGAGTTAACCCNGACATCTTNAATGCTGCTGGNCCTGTTCTTCTTGCAGTAGTTTGAGTTAAATCAGGCATTTGAGANATAATTCCATGATCATGACTNTCTGANACACCTAAAACCCANACAGGTTTTTTNGGAAGTGTNTTAGCTATTNCTTTTTTTGTAACAATATAAGCTCCTCCTCCATCTGTAACTAAGCAGCAGTCAAANAAGTGAAATGGCCATGAAATCCANCTTGATTCGTGGTAATCATCAAAAGTCATNGGATCTTTCATNTAAGCTTTAGGGTTTTTNAAAGCCCATTTACGAGTTGANACAGCAATTTCNGCTAGTGCTTGNCGNGTTCTTTCNTCNCCATACATATGCATGTATCTCATNCAAGCCATAGAATAATTTATAGGCATTCCAATAAATCCGTANGGAATTTCATATTGACTTGCTGGATCNGAAAGGTTTGGNCCAGGTCTATTTCTNGCACTTCTNCCAGCTTCTCCATGNGTAACTAAAACAGTTTCNCAATAACCNGCATTAATAGCNGCCATAGCNTGAGCNATATGGATTTCAAATGATGATCCTCCAACTGCTGTGGAATCNGTATATTTGATGTTTGTTAAACCCATAAATTCTGCAGTGTTTANTGTTGANGTTCCTGCTGTGATAATTCCNTCTATATCACTTGGTTTCATTCCTGCATCTTCTATAGCATTGTATGCGGCTTCAGAGTGAAGTTGTAAGTTAGACTTATTTTCTACTTTACCAATTTCATCTGATTCAGCAACTCCAACAATGGCTACAGACCTAGATAAATCTGACATAAAATTCTCCATTACGATTTAATTAAATGTAGCTTACAACTTTATATATCTAATCTTCAATAAATTTAATTAGTATTTCTATAAATCATAAGATTTTTTGATTTGTAAGCTAATATCAGAGTTAATATTATTCCAATTGATGACACAACTTGTATTGAAATTACTATTCCAATAACATCTATTAAATATCCNCTAATTACTAANCCTATAGGTAATGTGAATATAGCTAACTGTCTTACCCCAATTATTCTTCCAATCATATGTTTTTTTGCAATACTTAGTATTAATACAGCCATGCTAATCATAGAAATAGAACCAGTAGTACCATAAGTGAATAGAACAATCCCTAAAATCATTTTATTGTTAATTATACTTGTGACAAGCATGGTAAAATGCCAAAATANTAATGANGCAAAAATTAATTTACCTGGATTGTTTGATAAGTTTTTAGTTGACATAATGACAGAACCGAAGAGTGCTCCAATTGCAGTGTACGAATTGAATAAAGCTAAATCTGAAGCGTTTCCATTTAAAATATCCTTAATAATAAAAGGTAAGTAAGCTCCAGGAAGTGTAAAAAGAATTAGATTTGCTAATGCGGCCGCAAGNATAACTGATATTAATATTTTATTTTTCACTAGATAATTAAATCCTATTTTGATTTCGTCAACAATTTTTATTTTATTTTGATTAATCCCTTCAATTTGAATTGGACATATAATTATTACAGACAAAAAATACAAAAATCCTATCAAAATATATGTTTCGGTAATACCAAAATAAGAATATATTGACGCGCCTATTATTGGACCAATTATTTTTGCAAAATCCATTGTTGATCTTAGAATTCCTGAAGCATTTCTTAAATTTTCTTTTGAAATCAATAATTGTGTTAGGGATTCTCTTGAAATTCTGTCTGAAGTTCTTGCTAGTCCATAAAAAAAAGTAATAAAGATTATTCTAAATGTTCCTAGTTGTTTGTTATATGCAATTAAAAGAAATATCATCGAATGAAAAAACATATATATCCTCGATGTNATTAGTGCAGATTTTTTGTTGAAATTATCAATCAATCCTCCAATGAAAGGAGCAAATATAGTGCTGAAAAATCTGGTAGCGCTATAAATTCCCAAAATAAGCCCTGATTCAGTTTTGGTGATTATTACCCATGACATCACTAGCATTTCAATTTGGTCTGACATTGATGCAAGACCATCTGAAAACCATAATTTTCTAAATCTAGAATTTTTTAATTGACCTGGGTATATCATTGTTATCTAATTTTAAAGCAATTATTATACCTATTAAGCATAATATTGAAGAAAAAACTCCTCCGATTTGATGAGAACCTGTGATTTCTCGTAGTAATCCAATTGTAAATGGTCCACCAAAACCTCCAATTTCAGCAGATGCAAAAAACATTCCTGCTGCAGTTCCAATTTTTTGAGGACCTATTTCTTTGTGTTCCATTAAAATTAATGTGGACAATGGCATAAGTGATATTTTGAAAATGGTTACTAGTAGAATTGATCCNACTAGCATATATTCAGAAGTATAGGCTATCCCCAAACACCCGATTGCGCATGCAAGNAATATATAAATTAAAGCTTGTTTTCTTTTGTTTTTAGGGAACATAGAAGTTACCAATATTAATGAAATTAAACTCAATAGCGTGCAGATTGATGTAATATATCCAGCCTGAGTAATGCTAAAATTTTTGTCAATTAATATAGAAGGAGTCCATGCTCCAAGAGAGTGATTAAGAAAGAAAAATATTATAGATAAAATCATTATTGTTTGAACAGTTTTGATTTTAAATAATTCTCTATATGATGATTGGTGATTTTTTTGTATTTTAGGTTTATTTGTGATTTTGTTTTTAGAAAACAAGATCCAAAATGTCATTACACTAATCAAAATTACTCCATAAATGACAGATATCATTCTCCAATTATCAAAATAAAGAGNTATATTTGCCGCAGTTGCAAAAGCTATTGCATTTCCTATAACAGGTCCTGTTGTATAAATACCAGAAGCAAAACCTCTTTTTGAATCATTAAACCAAGTCGCCACCAATTTAGGAGATCCAGATGATGCTATTGGTCCTCCAAATCCAAAAATTGCAACGGATATTAATAAAGTATAAAAATCTATGGCTAAACCTCTGGTAATCATAGATATTAACATTACAATTATTCCTATTAGAACAGATTTTTTTAACTTCCATTTATCTATAATTGACCCTGTAGGAATAGCTGTGAAAATATAAACAAATTGCCAAAATCCTAGTATTATCCCCATTTCTGTATATGTAAGATTTAATTTGTTTATAAGTAAAGGTGAAATTGGGGATAATGATCCACTTACTAATCCAAAACATGTGTATACACTCCATATTAAAAATAGCATAATCCAATGGTAATTTTTATTCAGATTCATTCATCGCTCTCTTGTTTATCTGCAGGACTACCTGCAGGACAAAAAACTCCTAAAAGTTCGAGTTCAACCTTGCTATTTTTGTTTTCTAACCTGTGAATTGTCCCAGGAGAGAGATAGATACTAGATCCTTCTTTAATTTCTTCGATTTTATTATTGTAGTGAATCAAACCTTCTCCTTTGATTATATAAATAACTTCTTCATAGGTGTGTTCATGGAAAGGAGCTTTCACTTTTTTTATGTATCCTAAAAATTGAGTTACATATTTCGAACCGAATTCAGGATCTATTAACAATTTAAAATAACGATCTTTACCTGCTGGTATAGGTGGTTGGTTTTTAGAATGAACAATTGGAATAATGTTAATATTATTCCAATTGATTTTTGCCTTACTTAAAGTTTGATATTCTTCTTGAGGGCTTTGAGTCATTAGTATGGACGAATATGTTTTAGACATATTTTTTATTTCAATTTCAATATCGTTATTNATTAAAAATGCTGATCCTTTTTGAAGAGTAAATTCTTTATTTGAATTTTGATTTAATGTAATGAGTGATATTTCTCCTTCTAGTATATAAGCTGTTTTTTGAGAGAGTTTAGTTGAGGGAAATTTTATACTTTTGTCTTTCAGGTACAAGATACTTTGTTTCAAATTTTTACATCCAGATTTTGAGTCAATTATTGTATCTATATAGGTTTTATGAGGGGATGTGTTGATTATATTTTGATGTACAACTTGAATCATTTGCTTGATATTATTATTAGGAATATTTAATTTTAATTATATTTCATATTACATTTTTTATTTACACAAGAAAAATTAAAAAAAGTTATTTATTGTTTTTTGTTATAATATATCTTTAAATTCTTGTAGGTGTTTAATTGAACGATTATCAAGTACTAGTAGTAGGAGGAGGACCGGGAGGATATGTTGCTGCTATACGTGCAGCACAATTAGGTTTTAAATCAGCTTTAGTTGAAAAAGATACTGTAGGTGGACTGTGCTTAAATTGGGGATGTATTCCTTCAAAGGCATTATTAAGAAATGCTGAAGTTTTAAATTTGATAAAAAATTCTAATGAGTTTGGAATCAAAATTGACACTTTTACTCCTGATTTTTCAGAAGCTGTTAAAAGAAGTAGAAAAGTTGTAAAAAAATTAATAGCAGGAGTTGGTTTCTTATTAAAAAAGAATAATGTTGAACTTATTTCCGATGCAGCAGTTCTTGCAAATAAAAATGAAATTCAACTTCAAAATTCCGGAAAAACAATTACTGCAGACAATATAGTTATTGCAACCGGGTCAAATTTTAGAGAATTTCCTAACATGCCCATTGATGAAAAAAGAGTGATAACAAGCAGGCAGGCATTAGAGCTTAAGGAAATACCTAATAAGATTGCTATAGTTGGTGGTGGCGCCACAGGAATTGAATTCGGTTATATATTCAATGCATATGGTAGCGAAGTTACAATAATTGAGTTAACTGACAGAATCTTAAATAAAGAAGATGCTGATGTAAGCAAAGAATTAACTAAGATATATGAGAAAAAAGGAATTAAAATTTTAACTGGCACTCAAATCGAAAAACTTGAAGTTAACGATAAATCAGTTAAGGCAAATATAATTACAGATGGCAAAGAATCAACATTAGAATTTGATACACTAATGGTAGCAGTCGGTGCAGAGGCAAATACTAAAAATATTGGCTTAGAAGATGTTGGAGTTGAACTTGATAATGGATGGATCAAAATAGACAATTATATGAATACTTCTGTTAATAATATTTATGCAATAGGTGATGTTACAGGAAAATTGTTACAGGCTCATGTTGCTTCACATCAAGGTGTTGTGGCGGTAGAAAAGATTGCCGGATTAAACCCTGAGCCTATAAATAATTATTATGATATGCCAAGAGCAATATATTGCGAACCTCAAGTTGCAAGTATAGGTTTGACTGAAGAAGAAGCTAAATCACAAGGTTATAAAATTAAAACTGGGACATTCCCTTTAGCTGCTAGTGGTAAAGCATTGGGTTTGGGAGACACTGAAGGGTTTTCTAAATTAATTTTTGATTCAGAAATTGGAGAACTTTTAGGAGCTCACATGGTGGGATCTAATGTATCTGAATTACTAGGTGAGATTGGAATTTTAAAGCATTTAGAAGGTTCATCTAAAGAGATCGGTGATTTAGTTCACCCGCATCCGACTATGTCAGAAATACTAAAAGAATCAGCTTTAGGCTCACTGGGAAGTGCGATACATATTTAGATAAATAAAATTAAAATAATTTATGGATAAAGAAACTGCAAAAAAATATTTGTTCGATATGCTTAAAATCAGGCAATTTGAAGAAGCTTGTGGAAGGATGTATATGCAAGGCAAAATAAAAGGATTTTTGCATTTATATATAGGTGAGGAAGCTATAGCTGTGGGATCTATATCTGAGCTTTCCAAAGATGATTATATCATTACTCATTATCGTGATCACGGCCATGCTTTAGCTAGAGGAATGGACCCAAATAAAGCCATGGCTGAATTATATGGAAAAGTAGATGGTACCAGTAGAGGAAAAGGTGGCTCTATGCACTTGTTTGATTCAAATTTGAATTTCATGGGTGGTCATGCAATTGTAGGAGGACATTTACCTATTGCTGTAGGAATTGCTCTTGGTATAAAAAAACAAAAAAGAAAAGGTCTAGTTATGTGTTATTTTGGAGATGGCGCAGTAAATGAAGGAGAATTCCATGAATCAATGAATTTAGCGGCGCTATGGGATTTACCAATCATATTTTATTTAGAAAATAACCAATATGGAATGGGGACTCATGTAAAAAGATCTTCAGCTAATCCCGAAATGTTATATAAATTTGCTGATTTATATGGAATGCCATCTACTAAAATTGACGGAATGGATGTAATTACTGTTAGAGATTCTGCTCGAGAAGCTATTGAAAAAATTAGAAATGGAGGGGGCCCGATATTGATAGAAGCTATGACTTATAGATTCAGAGGTCACTCAATGGCTGATCCTTCAGAATACAGGGAAAATGAAGAAGTTCAGCAGTGGCAAAAAGACAAAGATCCAATCGAGCTATTTAAAGATTATTGCTATACTAATAACATCTTAACAGAAGAGGAAACTAATCAACTTAACGACAAAGTGAAAACTCTTATTAATGAATGTTTAGAATTTGCTGAAAACAGTCCGCTTCCTGACATGAGTGTTGCTGAAGACAAAATATATAATACAAATAATTAATTGAGAATGTAATTATGGCAGAAATGAATTTAAGACAAGCTCTTTCTAAAGGACTTAGAGAAGCTTTAGATAATAATGATAATGTTTTCTTGATGGGAGAAGATATTGGATTATATGGGGGGCCTTATGCTGTAACCAAAGATTTATATAAAGATTATGGTCCCGATAAAATTATAGATACACCTATATCAGAATCCGGGTTTGTGGGCGCTGCAATTGGCTCGTCTATGGTTGGAATGAAACCAATTGTAGAAATAATGACAATTAATTTTTCATTGTTGGCTATTGATCAAATTGTAAATAATGCAGCTAAGATGCACTATATGTCTGACGGCCAACTAAGTGTTCCAATCATAATAAGAACTGTGACTGGAGCTGGAGGTAGATTGGCGGCTACTCATTCTCAAAGTTTTGAAGGTTGGTATGCCTCTGTTCCAGGATTAAAAGTTGTCGCACCTTCTAATCCCAATGATACTTTAGGATTATTAAGATCAGCACTGAATGATAATAATCCAATTATATTTGTTGAACATTCAATGTTATATGGAGTTACAGGTGAAGTCCCTGAGCCATATTACGAAACACCGATAGGCTTACCTAAAGTCATCCAAGAGGGAAGTGATTTAACTATCATAGCATGGTCAGGAATGATTCCTGTCGCACAAGATGTGGAGTCAAAATTAAAGGAAGAAAATATCAGTTGTGAATTAATAGATATTAGAACTTTAAATCCTATAGAATTTGAATTGATATTTGATTCTGTTAAAAAAACTAATAAAGTAGTAATATTAGATGAGTATTGGGAAACAGGATCATTTGGGGCGTATATAAGTTCTGTTATACAAGAAAATTGTTTTGATTATTTAGATGCACCCATTTCTGTAGTTAACAGCATGAATATACCTATGCCATATAGTGCTGAGTTAGAAGATCAAGTTGTTCCAAATACAAAAAGAGTATTAGAAAAAATAAAAAAAATAATCGGTTTATAGGAAGGTATCAATTGGCAGAAGAACTTAATATGCCCCAAATGGGATATGACATGAAAGAAGGTGTTGTTGTTAAGTGGCTTATGGAAGAAGGAGCAAGCGTTAATATAGGAGATCCTATAGCTGAGATTGAAACTGATAAAGCTGTTGTAGAATTTGAATCATATGCCGAAGGTATTTTACAGCAAATTTTAGTAGAAGAAGGTACTAAAGTTAATGTAGGTGATGCTATAGCCATTGTTGGCGACGGTTCTGAAACTACAGAAGAAGTAGTTACACCAGAAACTACAGAAGAAGTAGTTACACCAGAAACTACAGAAGAAGTAGTTACAC
>PAZO01000005.1 GCA_002715665.1 Chloroflexota bacterium
TCGTGTATATTTGCTAGCAGACTAGCTAATATAGATATTTTTTCGTGAAACATATCTATTTCTATATATTCGTGTTCTGCATGAGCACCGTCTCCGACACCACCTAATCCATCTAATACAGGTGTTCCTGTAGATGCAGCAAAATTACCATCTGATCCTCCACCAACGGGGAATCCTGTTTCGGTAAATGTAACATCCATATCTTTTACTGTATTTTTTGCCCAATTGTATAAATTTACAATTTTATCAGTTCTTTCCATTGGCGGCCTATTCATACCACCAGTAATTTCCAACGAACTATCTCCTAATACTGGTTCTAAAGATTTGATTTTATTATCAAGAATCTGTGCTTCTTCGTTTGTAACAACCCTTAAGTCAATTAAAGCTTCAGCATTTGCAGGAACTTGGTTTCTTACAACACCACCTTCGGCTCTACCAATATTTACAGTTGTACCTGTTTTTGAATCATTGAATGAGTCTAATTTTAGTATTTGATGTGCTAATTCAACATTGGCGCTTATTCCATTTTCAGGTTCGCTTCCAGCATGAGCAGCCTTACCTTGTACAGATAAATAATACATTCCTACACCTTTTCTTGCTGTTTTAATCATTCCCTTAAAACTTGATTCAAGGCAAAATGTAACGTAACTTTTCTCTGCTTCTTCTTTTATAAGATCCATTGAATCTTCACTACCAAGTTCTTCGTCAGAATTGAATAATATTTTGATTTTATTTTTTGGCATTAAATCTAATTCGTTTAATATTCTTATAGCTTCTAAAGCTATTGTTATGCCTACTTTCATATCGAATATACCTGGACCTTTTGCTATATTTCCTTCAACAGTAAATGGTCTTTCTTTAATTGTTCCAATTGGCCAAACTGTATCCATATGACATAGAATTAGAGTTGTTTTTTCGCCTGAATAAAATTCAGAAGTGAAATTATTACCTAATTTTTCTTGAGGATAAAATTTAGTTTTACCTCCAAGTGATTCACAAACCTCTGATAAATATTTACTTAATTTATCTACAGATTCCTTAGAACCTGAAAATGATTCAAGATTAACTATATTTTCAAGTAATTTTAGACTTTGTTTTTTTTCTTGATTTACTTTGTCAAAAATTTTATCATTCATTGTTAATACTCCTAATAATTTCATGGTATATTTTAGTTGAAATAGTTTTATAACACATATTAGGTCAACNATGCTAGACAAATTTGAAAAAATATTTATTGAGTTTGATAATGAATGGGGATATTTGGTTTTACCTGAAAANGNAGANAATAATATNCCTTTAGTTTTNCATTTCCACGGAAATGGTGGTTATGTAAANAATNNTGAAGCTGATTGGATTGATGANNCTAGGAAACAAAAATTCTTTTTNTCTTTANTAGAATCAGGTTATGCAATTGCTGGTTGTCATGCAACAGGAAATCATTGGGGTAGAGATAGTGCATTAAAAGCAAATTATAATTTTTTTGAGGAATTAAAAAAAATTAACACTTTGAATTTAAGTAACATTACAACTTGGGGATGTGGTTTGGGAGCATCTGCTGCATGGTTAGCAAGTATAGGCAANTTAAACCCATATGTTGAGAACTTTGTATCACAACAAGGNGTGTTAAATTTTGAAAGTATAATTCAAAGGAAAAAATTTAAAAACCATCTTATTGAGGCTCATNGTGAAGATTTGGATTTATCAATTGAAGATGCAATTAAATTGTTTCATGANTTNAATCCAATTACTCGTACAAAAAAGATAATAACAAACCCTGATATAAGAATCCCTAATTCTCTTTTTATACATGGTGATATAGATGAAAATGTGAATTTTGAGGAAAATCCAGTTGTTTTACACAATATTTTGAATAAACATGGTTATNTTTCCAAGTTACATCCATTGAAAGATGTTGGACATGCAACTTATGAATTTGGAGATGAATTAGGTAGATTGGTAAATAATTTTATTAGCAATAATTGATTTTTACCAAGGAATTTCTTTACCATTATAATCAATAAAAGTACCNGAATTTTCATGATTTGAATTATCTATAACGTTTATTATCCCTTTGGCTGATTCACTAACTGTAATATCAGCATTATCACCTCCCATATCAGTTTTTACCCAACCAGGATGGATTAAAAGTATGATTGNCTTCTGTCTTTTAAATTCCATGTGNAAATTTCTNCCAGCCATATTAATTGCTGCTTTACTCATTCTATACGACAGATCTCCTGACATAGTTTTACTTATTGAACCCATTCCAGAAGTTATTATGGCAATTTTTGAATTGGATAAAACAGATTTCATTGATTTAATCAGTATTGTTGGTCCTACNGAATTTGTATTTATAGTATCAAGCATCACATCATGTGATAGATTTTCTTGTAATCCTCTTTCCCCTCTAGTGCCTGCATTATTTATAAATATATCAATTTGTGAGTTTGTTTTTTGTATTAATGAATCATAAAATTCTGTAATAGAAGTTTCATTAGAAATATCTAAAGGGATAACGTTTTCTAATCCGATTTCTTCTTGTAAAGTTGTCGAAGATAAAGGATTTCTAGATGTTCCGATAACATTNTATCCAAGATTTTTATATTCTTTAGCTAATTCTAAGCCAATACCTCTATTGGCACCTGTTATTACTACGTTCATGATTATTGTTATAATTTAAATAATTATTATTATATATAAAATACATGAAAGATAAAAAGACTATATTGTTTGTATGCACTGGAAATAGCTGTAGATCACAAATGGCTGAGGGATTTATGAATTTTTATTTAAGTACACAAACTACACAATATCGTGTTTTAAGTGCAGGATTAAAGCCTTCNGNTGTTAATAATAATGCTATAAAAGTAATGAAAGAAAAAAATATTGATATATCAANNCAAACATCAAATCATTTNGAAGATTATATTAATATAAGTCATGAATATGTCATCACTCTGTGCGATAATGCAAAAGAATCATGCCCTACAGGATTAGTTAGTAAAAAGAATATTCATTGGAGTATTCCTGATCCATATGTTGAGGAAGAAACAATAAATACTGATCTGTCAAAATATCGTTTGTCTAGAGATATGATAAATTCTAGAATTGAAAAATTAGTTAAAATTATTTGTGAGGAAGAATAAATATGCCAGATTTACATGATGAAGAATTGCATCCGAGTTATATAGGAGTCCCAACATATCTTGGATCACCATTTGCAGTTAATGCTGAAGAATTGAAATCAATGAATCCCGATATTGCTATTTTAGGAGCTCCAGTCGATATGGGTGTTGGNAATAGACCTGGAGCGAGATTTGGTCCAAGAGCTATTAGGCAAGCTGATTATTGGCCTAAGCCTGGAAAAGCTGCAAATTTATATCATTTAAATCTTGAAGTAGCTCCTTTGGCCGAATTAAATGTTGTAGATTTTGGTGATGCAAATTGTCCTCCTATGTCTTTGGAAAAATCACACGAAGCTGTTGAATTGAAAGTTACTGAAGCACTAGATGCAAACGCGATACCAATTGTTTTAGGAGGAGATCATTCTATAACTTGGCCAAGTGCAACTGCTGTTGCAAAAAAACATGGTTATGGAAATGTAGGTATGGTCCATTTTGATGCGCATGCTGACACAAGAGATTCTTCTTATGGCGATGTATTAATCGGACATGGAAGTCCTATGAGAAGATTAATAGAAAGCGGTGCAATTCCAGGTAAAAATTTTATACAAATCGGATTGAGAGGTCCATGGCCAGGTCCAGATGACTTAAAATGGATGAAAAATCAAGGTATGAGATGGCATCTGATGGCAGAGATAGAAGAAAAAGGATTTGATGCTGTTTTAGATATGGCAATAAATGAAGCTTTAGACGGACCTGAAAAGCTTTATATTTCTGTAGACGTTGATGTAATGGATCCAGCTTATGCTCCAGCAACAGGTACCCCTGAACCTGGTGGTATATCTTCTTTGGAATTATTGCGTGCTATAAGAAATATTGTTTTAAGCAAAGGAATGGTAGGTATGGATGTAGTTGAAGTTTCTCCTGTTTACGATCAGCCAGGAGATATTACAGCGCAAGCTGCTCATAGATGTGTTTATGAGGCAATAAGCGCATTAGCAAAAAATAAAAGTTTAGGAAAATGAGATATCAAGAACAAATCCATTCTGTATATAAATCTATTGATGATGATTATCTAGTAGATCTTATATGCGAATTTTCCAAAATAAAAAGTGTATGGGATCCCGAAAATAATGGAAGTGAATTAGAGGCGGCTAAATGGTTTGAAAATCAAGCTAAATTATTTGGATTTAACCCGCATTTATATATGGTTGCACCTGACAGACCAAATGTAATCGTATCATTAAATTCAGAAAATGAAACTGTTATCAATAAAAAATTATTACTTGAAGGTCATACTGATGTGGTTACGGAAGGAGATGTAGCATTATGGACTAGTGACCCTTTTGATCCAATAATAAGAGACGGGAAAATTATTGGNAGGGGAGTTAACGATATGAAATCTGGGTTAATGTGTGCATTATATGCTATGTATTTGATTAAGCAATCTGGACTAAAATTAAGTGGAGATCTTTTGTGTGCTGCTTTATGTGANGAGGAAGGAGAAATGATAGGAGTTAAAGATTTTGTGAAAACTAAATATGCTGCAAATATTACTTCGNCAATTGTATGCGAACCTGAAGAGAATAATATATGTATTGAGCAAAAAGGAGTAGCTTGGGTTAAGGTTAAATTTATTGGTAAAATGTCACATGGAGCTATGCCTTATTCGGGAATTAACAGTTCTTATCCTTTGGGTAAAGTTCTTTTTGAATTAGAAAAATTAAATGACAAATACAAAGAATATAACTCAGAATTATTGGGAACACCTTCTATAACTCCAACAATAATTCAATCTCCTCCAATTAATAATGGTGTGCCTCAAAATAATGTTATGCCTGGNAGCTCAGAATTAGTGTTAGACATAAGATTAACACCTCAGATTGATTATGAAAATTTTATAAATTCTTTTAAGAAAATTATTAATGATGTGAAAAAAGATTATGATANTGAAATACAATACAAGTTATTAGAAGTAAGACCACCTGTAAAAACAGACGAGAATAATGAGATAGTAAAAATTTTAAAAGAATCTTATCAATTTGTTTCAGGATCTNCACCTAAAATTGGAGGAGTNCCAGGATCTACNGATGGAACTATTATTTTTCAAGAACTAAACGTTCCTGTTGTAGTTTGTGGTCCTGGTTCAATCACTGCGCCTCATCAAATAGATGAATTTATTGATATAATTGAAATCAAAGAAAGTATAAGAATTTATATTTCTTCAATAATAAATTATTTAGGAATTTCTGATATAAATGAATAAAATATTATTAACGATTTTAACTTTCATTTTTTGCATTGCCTGCTCATCAAATCAAATTGATGATTCTTATCCTAAAGAAACAACAAGTGAGATGTATAGTTTATGTTTAAANACATTTAGGTATGGCTATTGTAAATGCTATGTTGAAAATTGGCAAAAAAATATATCTTATGAANAATACGTTGTATTAAAACCGCAAATTGACTNGGGAGAAATTAAAGATCCACAAATCAAGGATTTTTTAAATGAATTGCATAATGAATGTGAAAGATTACCTACATCAACAGAAGGTTTTTAACTCATTTTAGATGTTAGATTTAAATTTAGAAGAAATTATAATAATTATTGTTAGGATTTTAGGATCTGTCCCAGTAATTTTCTTCCCTTTTTTAGGGTCTATTTTAGCAATAATGACTGATTTGTCNGACTTGTTTCTAATGAATTTCTTGGATTTAGGAGGAGTTAGTAATTATCAACAATTAGACAAAACTTTAGATTTGTTTTATATGCTCACTTTCCTAATAGTTGCNCTTAGATGGCATGNTTATTTCAAAATAATTTCAATTTGTCTTTTTGTGTTTAGAATTGTCGGAGTTATTTTGTTCTTCACTTTTGATAATCGAATATATTTATTATATTTNCCGAATTTTTTTGAATTTTGGATTTTATTTATTGTTATATATAAAAAAATAATTTCTTCCAAAATTTCTAATTCTGCTTTAACTTTTATATTAACCATTTCGATTTTTACAAAAATAGCTCATGAAATCTTTATTCATGGAATCAAAACTTTAGACAATTATACGTTACCAGAATTTATCAAACTATTTTATTAAGGCAAATCTATGGAATNAGCAAATTCTTTAATTTTAATTGAAAATGATCGTATTAGAATAACTAAATGGCATTTTCTGCCTAATCAAAGTACAGGAAGTCATGTCCATGAATTTGATTACGTAGTTATTCCGACCAAATCAGGAACTTTGAATGTAATTGAAAATTTAACTGTTAATAAATCTGAATTATTTTTAAATCAACCATATTATCGATCCAAAGGAATTACCCACGAGATAACCTACACTGGAAGAGATTATATGGAATTTATTGAAATAGAAATTAAAAAATAGTACCTTTTAAATACTTTCTCAGCCTATATAATATGTTCTAAGCTATTAAACTTTAATATAGGTAGAAATATGAGAGCTCGAGAATTAATTAATTTTGATGGAATTACTGGTAATTACAATTCTATAACCGATGTTGATAATGTTGAAGTCGGGCATTCAACTATTATTTCGGGCGATGGTAATCTTATTGTTGGTAAAGGCCCAGTTCGAACAGGTGTTACAGTTATTTTTCCTAGAGGCAAATTAGAATCTCACATCCCAGTATTTGCAGCCTATGATGTATTAAATGGAAACGGNGAAATGACAGGNACAATATGGGTAGAAGAATCAGGATTTTTAGAAACACCAATAGCTATCACTAATACTCACAGTGTGGGAATTGTTAGAGATTCTCTTATTAAATGGATTACATCAAATTCTAAAGGNAAAGATCCCAAATTTAGTTTACCTTTAATTGCAGAAACTTATGATGGAGTNCTTAATGACATAAATGGACATCATGTTAATGAAAATCATGTTAATGAAGCTATTTTTAACTCTACTCAATTTCCGATACTTGAAGGAAATGTTGGTGGTGGAACCGGAATGATATGCCACCAATTNAAAGGAGGTATTGGAACTTCTTCTAGAATGATAACAATTAANGAAAATTCTTATGTTGTTGGGACTTTAGTCCAAGCTAATTACGGAAAACGAGAACAATTAACTATTAATGGTATAAATGTAGGAAAGCAATTAACAGATGACCTTCCAGAAATTAATGATGATTATCAACCTGGTGACGGATCAATTATAGTTATCGTAGCAACAAATGCTCCGCTCCTACCAACTCAATTAAAGCGACTAGCAAAACGATCAAGTTTNGGNATATCAAAAACTGGAGGCATAGGTGCTAATGGTTCC
This sequence comes from Chloroflexota bacterium, assembly GCA_002715665.1. The sequence continues at coordinate 7,419 of PAZO01000005.1, forward strand.
GGTGATATATTTCTAGCCTTTTCGACTGCTAATAAAAACGCATTTAACAGATATGAAATTTCAAATATACACATGATAAGCAATGATATGATTGACCCTTTATTATCTGCTGTCGTAGAAAGTACTGAAGAGTCAATAATGAANGCAATGTTTTCTGCAAAAACTATGAAAGGAATAAACAATAATATAGTGCATGAATTACCTGTTGAGAAACTTAAAAAAATTATTAATTAAATTTATTTATTTTTTTTAAACCCAAAATATTCTAAAAATGATTTTTTTGGTTTTGGTAATGCTAANGTCTGCTCTCTTACGATCGAAATTAGTTCTCCAACCTGAAATTCTTTACTTTTTATTTCTTTTTTTAAGTTAGTATTTTCTTTTAATAAATCTTCATACTCGACATTATTTNTAGTTCTGTAGTAATTCAATGCAGTCGGTTTAATTTCTACATATCTTTTTTTACCAATGATTTTTGATTTGAACTTCGTACCATTTTTATCACTATTCATTAAATCTTCTACAGATTTAAGTGACATTCCCAGTACATCAGATGTTTCTTTTATTGTTAACAATGCCATTGCTTTCCCTTGTATAAATTAAGAAATATAATCTAAATTATCATACGAACTTTTATAGTTATATTAATCCAAAGGTCTTTTTTTATGTAATTAAAATATTTTACTTGTTATAAATCCTAAATATGCAAATATCAAACAAAATGTAATANTCAATACTATATTTAACATNCCTCTTATAATATTTCCATCCTGAAACAATATTAATGTTGTATAACTAAATGTGGAAAAAGTAGTAAATGAGCCAAGTATTCCAATTGGAATTAATAATCTTAATTCTTCTGACATTACGTTCTTATCATTAAGGTATCCATAAAACAAAGCTATTAGAAATGAACCTATTATGTTTACTANCAAAGTACCAAACATTTCGTGATAATATTTATTCATTAATAATCCTGAAAAATATCTGAGATTAGCTCCCANNAACCCNCCTAACCCTATGATAAATATATTTGCCATTTATCTATCANCCATTATTGTTTTTATTAAGTTCGGGATACAACTCAAATAGCACAGTAGTTAAGTATTCATTGTTTTCTTTTTCGTTATCTATTTCTTTTGATTTATGATTTTCGTCAACTATAAATCCTAACAATGATTTTTCATTTTCATTTTTATTCATAATCCATTTCCTCCTATGGCAATAAAAATAGTTTTAATAAAATTAATGTGAGAGGTGTCTTTTTATACATATTTATAGACATCTTTCTGTTTTGCTGATCTAAATCTGGCAATCTAGACTCGATTTCAAGTAACAATCCGTATTTACTATTTACAAATTGTTCTATCTCAGATTTAGAACCTTTAATTCTTAAATTTGATATGTAGATTTGTTCACTTTCATAGTCATTAAGATTTNCTTTTTCTTTACTAATAAAAAAATCTTTTTCTGTAAAATTACTAATATCCAATAGGCCAATCAAATCAAATCGTAACTGAGGAGTTAAATTATTAATCCGCCGTCTGAATTTTTTTCTATCTATATTTTTATAGGGTTTTTCGTAATCAATAATTGTTTTGATTTCGTTAAATTTAGAAACTCCAGTGATATCAGACAACAAATCAAATCCAGAAATTGCTGCTAGCCATGGNTCTGTTATATTTTGATCTACTANATTGTGNCGTTCAATTTCATTTAGAAATGCAATTGTGTTTGGTAAATTATTTTTATAAGCCATTGAAATACAAAACATTATTTGTGGAATTATCTCTTTTGAAAAAATACCACTCAATCTATTGAAATCAAATTCTATGTCATTTATTTGATCTTCTTTGATGTTTTTAAGATTAATACCAGATATCCATCGCCTAACAGTTCTCTCACCACATCCCAATTCTGTTGCTATTTCTTTTTGAGTAAACCCCAAGCTTTTCAACTCTATTGCTTTAGATTTTATTTTNGTATCGTACATTGGCCTAATTNNTTTTATTTATGGCCTATTAAATCATTAAAAACGGCCATTGTCAAGCNCTGGGTTTNTTTATTTNAAATCANNNAATACNNCTCATAGANATTCNANGTAAAATTATGCATANNAAGAGTTTGNTGCTAGAATATTTTAAAAAAAGTGGCCATTTTATTTTANTTTTTAGGCCGTTTTAAGCTTTTTTATTTCCGTGTCTATATTTTCTGGTTTTGTTATATTGTATTTTTTCTTCTAAAGCCTTATGCAAATCTAATTTGTACTTTCCTGAAAGATCAAATATGCGTATAAGCACATCTGCTAATTCAACTACAAACCCTTCTGGTTTCCCGTTTTCATATCTTATATTTAAATTATCGTTAACTCTGAATTCCTCTAAAGCTTCACTTAACTCACTGTGAATTAGTGCAATCATTTCAGGTATTTCTCTTTCTTTATCCCACCAACCTTTTTCTTGTGCTATATTATGTGATAAATTAATTAACTTGTTTATTTCCATAATTTATATCCTTCTTAATTAACTGCTCTAATTTGTTTTTGTGTTACTAAAAATATCAAGCTAAATAGAAATAAGATTATTGATAATATCATAATAGTAGTTGGTGCACCAATTACGTCAGCAAGTATACCTGAAGGCAATGCACCTAATGGAATCAATCCCCAATTTAACATATATATACTCATAATTCTTCCCCTAAGATCTGGTCTTGATTTTTCCATAACAATACTCATCGAAAGTGTTCTTCTAATTGAATCTGATGCTCCAAGAAATACCATAAAAACCATAGATAAATAATAAGACTCGATAAAAGATAGTACAAATAACGAAATTGCAGTTAGAAATCCCCCTAACAAATAAATTATTCCTCTCTTATTATTATCGTTACCAGCTATAAATATAGAAGTTATTACAGAACCAAGCCCCATAAGTGTTGTAAGAATCCCCATTGCTTCGGGTCCTTGTAAATAAATATCTTTAACAAAAATAGGCAGTAAAAATCTGAATGGCTCTGCAAACAAGCTGGAAATTAAAGAAGTTATAAGCATAGAAAATAAAATCTTTTCTTTATACATATATTTTATGCCTATTTGGATTTCAGATATTATTTTATTATCTTTTGTATTATTTATTTGTGTGTTTTTTTGAACAAATCTCATGTCATTTGTAATCAAAAAAGTAAACATAACCCCGACAAGAGCTAAGCAGCCTATTGTGCAATAAACAATTCCCGGACCAAAAAATCCATATATAATACCAGCTATGGATGGTGCTATTAAATTAGAAACATTGAAACCTGCTGAATTTAAAGCAATTGATTTACTTAAATGCTTCGGAGGAACTAATTCTGCGATAAAAGAATGTCGGGCTGGAACCATAAAAGACCATATACCGCCCTGAATGAAAGATACCATTAATAAATGAGTCCAATCTATGAATCCAGAAAGAATTAAAGCAGCTATTATAAATCCCATCGAACTAGCTAGCATTTGAGCTAGTGTAATTATTCTTTGTTTATCTAACCTGTCTGAAAGGGCACCTCCAAATAAAGATAATGATAACATTGGGAATGCAAATGCAACGTTTACGTAAGTTAATTTTGATGCAGAATTAGTTAGATCGTAAGCTAGATATCCTCGCGCAGTCATCTGCATCATTGTTGCTATCCCAACAGTTACCATTCCAATCCATAAATATAGATAGCCTCTATAATATAATGGTTTAATTGAATTAGATAAAAAATTGAACATTATTGAAGATTAGACTAGTTATTTGAAAATTAAAAGTGAATTTTAAACGATAATAGAAAAATATCTTTTAAAACAATATAATAGAATAAATAATTATTTGAGGACATTTTGGATAAAAACTTAAATACTTTTTTACCACAAACAGAAATAGCTGTAATTTTTGATTTCGATATTACTTTGACACCTAAGTACATGCAATCAATCATATTTGATAGATTCAACATAAATGAAAGTAAATTTTGGTCTGAAACTGAAGATTTAAAATTACAAGGATACGATAGCGAGCATGCTTATATAAAAAATTTAATTAACTATATTAGATCAGGCAAAATTAGCAAATTATCTAATCAAGATTTAATCAAATTGGGATCTGAGTTGGAATTTCATAAAGGCTTCCCTGATATCCTCGACAGATTAAAAGATATACCTGATCAAACCAATGAGATCAGTCCTAAAGTAAAATTTTATGTAATAAGTTCAGGATTTGAAGATATGATAAAAGGTTCAAAAGTTTATCCAAAATTAAAAAGACTTTGGGGCTGTACCTTTGATGAAAATGAAAATGGAAATATTGATTTTCCTAAAGAAACTATTTCATCTACAACAAAAACACAAAAATTATTTCTTATAAATAAAGGATTGCTTAAAAATGAAGATAGTTTGAGTGTAAATGATTTTATGCCATATGAAAGCAGGCCAGTCCCTTTTAAAAACATGATATATGTAGGAGACGGTCCCACAGATGTTCCGTGCTTTTCTCTTTTAATGCAAAATGATGGACAATCAGTGGCAGTTTATGAACCTAAAGATAAAAAAGCATTTGATGAGTGTTACAGATTAGTAGTTGAATCTAAAAGAGCTGATGTTATGTGTCCAGCTGATTATTCAGAAGATAGCCAATTATATTTATCTCTATCTAAGATGGTTGAAAAAATATCCGAGAACATAACATCTGATATTGAAAATTCTAAATCTAAAGGGTTAATTAAAAGTCCGGAACATTTGAATTAATTACATCTTTTGTTTTTACAAGATGCGACTTTCAATGCCCCTATTTTTGAATCGTAGTATGAAATATATAACTTTCCATCCTTATTTGCATCCAATGACGCGTAAGTTCCTAAATCTCCAACTTTATCAATATAAATGATTTCTTTCTCATTACATAATCTGTTTTCACAGTAAACTATTCCTAAAGAACTAGAGGACATGTCATAAAATGATATTATAGTATTATTTAAATTGTTAGTAGTTATTGAATTCCAACTGTAAAATATTCCTGGTAAATTTTTTGCCTCAATTAAGTTAGAAATTGATTTGTTTTTATCACAATCAGATTCAGCGCATACAGCTAATTTTAAATAATTGTTTTTGAAATCATAGTAACTTATATATAAATCATTTTTAGAATTTTGGTAAATAGAAATATCTCCTCCTTCTGAGGATACATCGTCAATAATATGCGATGTGTAATTTTCACATAAAATGTCGTCACATATTAATAATTTGACCTGCATATTAGATCTGTCTTGATAAGCAATAATTGGATTATCTGTTATTTGATCTAACACCATATCTGTATATTCTCCTACCATTCCCTCTGATACAACAGCCCTGTTTATAAAATTAGTGCAGTCTGTGTCTTCACAACTAGCGATCTTCAAATCGTTTTTACCTGAATCAAAATATGAAATAATTGGGTTACCAGCTTTTGTAAGCGATAATGAGTTGTATTCACCAACATAACCACCTTTACCTTCACCTCTATCTAAAACATTTATTTGTGCACGTCCACATTTTGAATCAAGACACCTAATTACTCTTAAATCTCCTTTTTTACGATCAATATAGCTAATATAAATTTTGCCCCCTGCAGAGCTAGCGATATCAGTGTAATAACCAAAATCTCCGGCCCAATCCAGGAGATGAATTTTTGCTTTTGAACAATCTGTATCCTGACAGTAGGCTAATTTAAGATCGCCAGCATTTAGATGATGGTAGCTAATAACAGGGAATCCGTCTTTATTCATTGTTATTGAGTTTGAGTAGCCGACTAATCCATCTCTATCTAGTTCAGAAATATAAATATTTTTATTTTGTGATTTGTTAAGGCTAAATATTTGACCTTCTATACCATCATATTTGTTATCACTAGAAATTTCTGTTTCAAGTTCTCCAACAATTCCTTTGTGTCCAAATTCACCTTTGTCAGGCGCAGCTTTCCCGCCTTCAGAAGTGAAATTTATATCCACATTATAAAGAATAATTAAAACCAGGCTAACTGCAATTACCCAATAAGCAAAAAAGGAGCTTTTGACAATAGTTTTAATTATAAGTGCTAAATTTAGTATTTGTTTTTGCATTTTAATAGGTAGAATGTATTGGGATTTAAATTATATCAGCTCAATTAATATTATTATGCCAATATTTAACCTTTTGAAGCAAAAAGATTTCAGATTATTTATTATCGGAAATTCAATAAATGAACTAGCTTTTATGTCTAGATTGACAGCTATAGGCTGGCTTTCGTACGAAATTAGTGATTCTGCAATGTTTGTTGGATTAGTAGCAACTTCGGCAAGTTTATCTATGTCAATTTTTTCATTTTTTGGAGGCGTATTAGCTGATAAAATTTCAAAGCCCAAATTAATATTTGTAAGTAAATTTATAGAAAGTTTTATTATATTATTTACTGCTTTTTTAATTCAGTCAGATAAATTAAATGAATTATCTTTATTAATTTTGATGTTTTGTATGGGAATCATGGCAGCATTATACATACCAAGTCGTATGGGATTTGTTAAAGAATTAGTAGGCGCAAGATTACTTCTTTCAGCAAATGCTGTCGATTTTGGGTTTATGACACTTGTTGGAGCTTTTACTCCAGCTATAACTGGTTTGATAATAGAAAATTTTTCTGTGCAAATCAGTTTGTATTTTTCTTTTTTTGCATATTCTATTCACAATATTATAATCTTATTTCTTAGAAATAAGGGGATAGTTTATAAGATTAGAAATCAACTTAAAATTGTTGAATCAATTAGATTTATATTGAGACTTAATATAGTGCAGTATTTACTTCTAATGATGTTGGCTGTAGCAATTTTAGTATGGGGATTAGAAACTCTAGCTCCTGTTATAGCTAAAGATATATTTGAATTAGGCCCTACAGGATTTGGAATCTTACTTTCTATTGGTAGCCTTGGTGCTACTATTTCAAGTTTCTCTATAGCAAGTTTCAATGATTTAAATATAAACAAATTACTATTTTCAAGTCTTGTAGGAGCAGGGATTTCTTTAATTGTTTTTGCTTTCGTAAACAACTATGTACTTGGGATAGCTATATTTGGATTGATTTTTGCCTTTGGTGCTGCATCAGAAAACGCTGTTTCTACGCTTACTCAAAATTCTGTTCCAGATAGTATGCGGGGTAAGGTTATTTCTTTGCAAACATTAACTTGGGGATTTTCTGGATTGTCAGGACTGTTAGGTGGATATCTTTCAGAAATTTATAGTATCCAAATAGTAATTTTCTGTGCAGGAATTTTAATCATATTTTTTACACCTATAGTAAAACCTATTGCAATTAATAGTCAAAGAATGAAAATAATGTAATAATATATTAAAAATTTTATTGGTGAAAAAATGCATGAGTTAATAAAGAAATCAGCAACAGAAATAAGAAATATGTTGTTAAATAAAAAAATCAAACCATCAGAACTTGTTCAAATAAGTTTAGATAGAATTAATGAGGTAGATCCTGTAATTAATGCTATGCCCACAATTTGTGCCGAAAGAGCCATGGAACATGCAAAAAAAATTGAAAACGATAATAACACAAATCAAAACTCTTTTAGCAATCTTGCAGGGATACCAATTTCGATTAAAGATCTGGTACCAGTTAAAGGAGTAAAAACTACTTGGGGATCGCCATTATTTAAGGATCATATTCCTGAAAAATCTGATTTTCTTGTTGAAAGATTAGAACAAAATGGAGGAATTGTAATGGGGAAATCTAACACCCCTGAATTCGGTGCTGGTGCAAATACATTCAATGAAGTTTTTGGTCCATCACTAAGTCCTTGGAATACAAAGAAAACTGTAGGAGGGTCTTCCGGTGGAGCTGCTTCATCATTATTAAGTGGAGAAGTATGGCTAGCTTCAGGTAGTGATACAGGTGGAAGTCTAAGAATCCCTGGTAGCTTTTGTTCAGTTGTAGGATTTCGCCCGTCTCCTGGAACAGTGCCTACAGGACCAGGTAATTCTCCGTTTGATTCCTTGTCAGTATCAGGACCAATGGCTAGAAACGTTGAAGATACTGCTTTAATGCTTAATGCTATGACTGGATATTATGAATTTGATCCCTATAGTAAAAAAGACACACCAAATTATTTAGATGCTGTGAGCAATCCCAAAATTCCAAAAAAAATTGCTTATTCTTTTGATTTAGGAGGAGAACCATTAGATCCGAGAGTTAGAAAAGGATTTGAAGATGGGTTAAAAGTATTTGAATCAATGGGAGTAGAATTGATCGAGGATTGTATAGATTTTAGCGAAGCTCATTATTTAATTCGAATCCTAAGATCACTTAAATTTGCAGCACAAGCTGATAGATTGAAAAATCATAGAGATCAACTAAAACCAGAAATAATTTGGAATATTGAAACTGGTCTTAAATTAACTGGTGAAGAAATTGCTAAAGCTGAATTAATTAGAGGAAAACTTTTTAACGATACAGCAGAATTTTTTAACAAGTATGATATGTTTATCTGTCCAACAGTAATGGTTCCGCCTTTTGATGTGGAAATTAGATACTTAGATGAAGTTGAAGGAGTTAAGTTTGATGATTATATTACATGGCTTTACTATACTCATTCTATAACTTTAACTTCTACTCCAAGTGTATCTTTGCCATGTAGTTTTACTGANGATGGATTACCTATAGGNATTCAGTTAGTTACAGAGTGTAACAATGAATTTGATTTGTTATCTTATAGCCAATCTTTTGAGAATNACAATTCATATGCTTTAGAAACACCAATNGATCCTATAATTAAATAAGAAANTTATTATTTTCTAGATATAGGNCTTGTNAGGCAAGTAGGACCTCCAGATCCTTTGAAGCAAATTTCATTTNCTTCAATTTCAATTGTNTCAATATTGTTTTNNTCAATTTTTGCTCGAGTTTTNTNATTNCCTTTAACNATTATGCATTTATCTTCTGTNAGCGGNAGAACATTNCATGCTAAATTTTCATATTCAGATTCNTCTATNTCTAAGCAATTTAATATTTTGTGATCTTAAAAAATTTAGAAAACCAACAGGAATTAATNTTTCATANACTAAAAAAAGATTTGATTTTAGAGGACTGATTAAAGACATTAAATGNAAAACATTNNNNGGACCTTCCCAATGNGGCAAATNNACTTTAATTAATTTAACATTTATTTTTGCTAAAATNTTTTCAAGTTGTTGTAGNCCNTCTGTATTAGTTCTATATGTTAACCCAGCTGCAACAGTTGATTTNTTTATCCAAATTACATCNCCACCTTCCATNGTNCCNTTATNTTTTATTTCTCCNAGAATAGGAAATTGATNTTNTATAAAATANTNTTTCATCGCTAATGGTTCTTGCTTTCTTAGTTTTTTNCCCATGTTACCTATAATTGCTCCTTCNNGAGTCATAAACATAGGNTCGTGNGTGTATATTGAATCTAANGAAGTTATATTATCTTTAGGCAAAAAATGTATTTTTATATNGTNATCTTCTANTATTTCGATTAANTTTTCATATTCNTTAATTGCTTTTGTAAAATNGGGTTTTTCNAGNAAATNTAATTNTTNCCANAATTTATCAATATTANTTTTTGAAATAAATGNATCTTTNGGATGNTTAAGTATNACANTTTNTATTGGCTTTACATTTGAATTTAAACCGATTTTATTTTTCAACATATCCATAATCTAAATATTTATAATTTTTATANAANGATATTTGGAGTNCTTGCATATATTCTCCNCTNGGGGTTTTNGTAGTCAATGGTAATTTTAATATATCATAATCATTATTTTCANNTCTTTCAAATANTTCAGTTANCACTCTTCCTTCTATNTATGNNGGGATTTTAATATTTAATAAATGAAGAATTGTTGGTAATATATCTATGTTTCCTGAAGGNAAAAAAGTCTNATCNCCNTTNTTAATNTCAGGGCCNTTGATGATNAGTGANCAATTNATTTCNNGAGGGCTTATTGATCCATGGTTGCCTTTGTNTTTTTGNAAATTNGTTGAAAACANTTCACNTTTTGTATTTTCAGACTCATCTNATTTNTTCCAATTCATAGACACAAATAAATCAGGGTTTCTNATACCNGATGAGTATAANAAATCATANTTATGTATTCCGTTATAATTAATTTTATTATTTCCAGTAATTATTACACCTGCCCATGATTTNGAAATAATTTCGTTTATCAATATNGGNTCAAAGATTTTGTTTTCTTTNGAATAAACTAAAAATGAACCTCCATTTTCAGCAAATAANTAACCTGGAAAATCACAAGCAAGCTCTNTTNTTATATCTATNGTTTTTTTTATTTTTGAATATCCNTGATCTGANACTAAAAAAATATAAGGNGTAAATTGATTCTGATCNATTANATCTAATATTTTTTTNAANATTTTGTCNTTATTTTNTAANGCAGTTATGCTTTNATTTGAATCTATACCACAATTNTGCTGACTTTTATCNGGNTCNTCTANCCATATAATACTTATATCACTNAAATCATTAGAGTCAAGATTTTCAATTATTTCNATTATATGATTATTTGAATTGATATCAGGNATNTCTTGTTTTGGCCATNTAGTATNGATTTGATAATTTTGTTTNTNTTGNACAGGGATATCTCNATGAAATGTNATATTTTTATTATTNAGNANCCCTAAATTTTGTATNAAAGCATTCCCNCTTGTACCTGAGTTTAAAACCATTAAGCTNAAATTGTTTGATTCNGCTATATCACTTAATGTNGGAGTTAAAACAATNTTTTTGCCTGNTTCATGTATTTTTTTCATTTCNGGATACATAACAGGNAAAACTTTATTTTTNTTGTATTCTCTGAAAACCATNTTATTCCCAAGTATTCCATGAGTNCCTGGATTTACNCCTGAAACTATAGAAGCAACATTTGTTCTAGTTACAGTNGGNAAAGANGAATGATGATTTTTAAAACTAAAACCTTNATTTTGGAATTTNAGTAAATTAGGCATATTTAATTTNTTAATTTGGCTCATCTGNAAGCCATCCATNCCAATAATTAATATTTTTTTCATATTGTAAAATTATTTTTTTTTNTAAACATATTGTAATATAATTCTAAGATTATTAATTTGATATAATTTTCTAATGATACAATACAANCCAATTTTAATTATATTTCTAAATGNGTTACTTGCTATATTTGGAATGGNAACAACCNTNTTTGAATCCTCNTTTCCNGANATGTTATTGCCACTTATATATGGTTTGGCAATTTTCGGTGCAGCACTNTTAATNTCATGGGGAGCTGAAGCAAGNGAGAAAGATATTTCAGGNGCTTTTGTTATNGCACTNATNGCNCTNATNGCNGTATTNCCAGAATATTCTATTGAATCAATATTAGCTTACACTGCNGGGACTTCNTANAAGAATAATAATTTCGTTTATACTGACAGAGTGGGTTATGTTTCGGCAAATGTNACAGGTGCTAATAGATTATTATCNGGCTTGGGNTGGCCATTTATAATGTTGATTAATNTGTACAANAAAGANGATCAAATTGATATNTTAAATAANAATAAACTTGAACTACTAATTATTGGTGTAGGATTNTCGTGNATGGTANTNACNTCAATATTGAATTTCCAGCCATTACTNNTTTCNGCANTNTTNATTTGNGTATATTTATTTTATTTATACATTTCTTCTAAAAAAGAATCAGAAGAGGCAGAATTTGTNGGTATTAGTGAATATATTACNAATTTTAGAAAGCCANNAAGNATNAGTATNAATGTNTCTTTAATTGCTTTTTCGGCTATTTCTATATTTATTGTTTCTCATCCTTTTGTAGAATCTCTTATTCATGTTGGAGAAAAATTTGGCATCGATGAATATTATTTAATACAGTGGCTTGCTCCATTGGCTTCCGAAAGTCCAGAAATATTAATAGCTGGGTTATTTGCATTTAGAAATAAATCCATTGAATCCATAGCAATAATATTGTCATCACAAGCCAATCAAATGTCATTGTTAATTGGAAGTATGGGATGGATTTTTGCTTTTGCTACTAATAAATTTGTAAGTTTTCCTGTAAACGATACTCAATCTATAGAATTTTTGCTTACCGCTGCATTTGCATTAATACAAATTGCAATTATATACAAATCAAAGTTTAATAAAACAATAATAATAAGTTTGATGTTACTATTTTTTAGTCAATTAATATTTTCTAATTCTGATTTTAAATTTTATTTGTCAATATTTTTGTTTTGTATATCAATCCCTTTATTTATATCTGTGTCACTGAAAAATAATCAAAAAAAATAAAATAAATGATAACTCCTCACACTTATTCTAATATCTCCGAATGGTTACAAAATGTTGTTAATGATAATAAAATACCATTTGCTAAAATAAATATTTCGCAAAATAATTCAATGTTATTTTCGGAATTTAAACATAAAAACCTAGGAGAGTATGCTAATAATAATTTGTATAGAATCCAGTCACTTACTAAACCTATTACATCTTTAGTAACTTTAATAATTTTAAATAAATATAAAATCAATATTAATGATCCAATTAAATCTGTGGTCGAAGGTTTTTCTAATTCTAAAGTTTTATCAAATGGAATTTTTGAGGATGCTAAATCAGACATTACCTTTGCTCATCTTCTCACTCATACATCAGGTATAACATATGGATTTAATAAATCCAATCAAAGTATATTAAGAGGAAATACAGAAGCTGATGAATTATATCGAAATGTAGATTTATTAAGAAAAATACAAACTTCTTCAATTAATTCTGCTGAATTTTTAGATATGATCTCAACATTACCTCTAGCCTATCATCCAGGTTCAAGATGGAATTACGGTATGTCTACTGATTTATTAGGAGTAATTTTAGAAAAAATATGCAATAAACCTTTGAATACTATATTTAAAGATGAATTATTTAATTATTTAAATATGACTGACACTTTTTTTCCTGATTTAGATACTAAAAACATTATACCTACTTATAAATTAACATTACCTACAGGATTTAAAATTATTAAAGGCACTGATCAGATTAAAAATAAAATACAATTTCAATCAGGCGGAGGTGGATTAATTTCAACTCCTGAGGATTACCATAAATTTTGTAATTTTATTTTAAATCCTGAACCTGACTTTTTAAGTCATGATATTATAAATAAGATGAAAATCAATCAAATTTCAGGTGATATGAATTATCTATCTGATGGAACTAATTTTTTTGATTACGCATTTGCAGGTCCTGGTATTGGTTTTACATTTGGATTCTCTATAATAGTTAATCAATCAATTGTAGATTTTAAAAGTCCACTTGATTTACTCAGCTGGGCAGGGTCGTCAAATACAATATCATGGATTGATCAAAAACATAATTTTGTATTTACTATGTTTAGTCAATTAATACCATTTGGGTATCATAACTATAAAAAAGAATTGATGAATTTAATCTATTCTGATTCAAATTTTGTATAATCTTACTAGTGGAATAATTCTTTTAGACAAATCTTGGTACTCTACGTATTTTGGATATATTTTTATTATTTTATCCCACACTTCTTTTCTGTATTCATTTTTTAATATTTCATATTTACACTCTAAAATTTCATGTGCTATTTTGATTTTTACAGTTTTTTTGGAGATCAGATTTTTAAACCAATTTGGGTCATTAGGATTTCCTCCATTTGATGCAACTATAACATAAGAATTATCAATATCAAAATANACAAGAGGAGCAGATCTTTCTTTTTGGGTTTTTCGTCCAATTGTAAATAAAATTAGAACTGGCATTCCTAGTAAATTATTAAGATATTTATTATTAAATTTATTTAATATAAACAAATGAAATTTTGAAAATATTTTAATTAACTTATATCTTCCTGTAAAAATATTTGAAATACTGAACATATTATCACCCTACAAAGATATGATTATCTTACCGAAAAACTGTCTGCTTTCAAGAATTTTATGCGCTTCCGCTATTTTTTCAAAAGGAATTATTTTATGGATTATTGGTTTTATAGTTCCTTTTTCTAATTCACTTACTAATGAGTAAATATCTTCTTTGTTCCAACTATTTGATCCTATAATATTTAATTCCTTTCTCCAAATAAATCTAATATCTGTTTTAGGTTCAAATCCTGCTGTAGCTCCACAAGTTAAAATTTTTCCATTTGGTTTCATACATTTTAAAGTTTTTACCCATGAATCTCCTCCTGTGAAATTTATTGCTGTATCAACTCCATCTCCTGTCATTGATCTTACAATTTTATGAAAATCAGGTTTGTCAGAATAATTTATTACTACATCTGCGCCAATTTCTTTTAATNTTTGTTCATTATTTTTAGAACTTGTNGCAGCAATTATAAAACATTGGTTTANNTTGGCTATTTGTATTGCAGCATTTCCTACTCCACCTGAAGCNCCCAAAANTAATATTTGTTCACCAGGTTGAATNTTNCCNCGTTTGATTAGCATTCTCCATGCAGCTCCGTAAGCAATAGGTAAGCAAGCTGCTTCAAANATATCTATAGANTTATTTAATTCNATTAACCNAGANGGAGNAACTGACACNTTTTCACACAANACNCCATTTGTATCTTCNCCCATAATNCCAATTCTTCCACTTTTTAATTGTANATTTGGATCAATTAAAACTTTTTTTCCTANCCANGNNNTATCTACATTATTNCCAACTTCAATAACTTCNCCCGAAGCATCNCCTCCAGGAATAATTGGNAGATTAATTNGATGNCCAGGCATNCCTTTTCTAACAAAAATATCTAGATGATTGATACTACAAGCTTTAATTTTTACTATAACNTCATTTTCTTGGCANANNGGATCATCNATATTCTTTATTTTTAGGGAATCAATATTTCCGTGTTCTTCTAAAACTATTGCTTTCATATNTTAATTTTATAANTTGAATGTATNCAAATAAATGAATATATATTTAGAATACAATATATATTTTAAATTATTATATAAAAATGAANANNAACAATTCTCGAAATATNNCATTTNTAATTATTAGTACTTANTTAGCATTACAAATTTTCTCNGANATAGGNTCTCTAAAAATATTAAAAATATTTNCTTTNAGTGTGGATGGAGGTACTTTTTTATATCCATTTACATTTACCCTTAGAGATTTAATTCATCGACTTACAGATAAAAAAACTTCTCAGTTAATTATTATACAATCAGTGATACTGAACTTTTTTATGGCATTTTTCTTTTTTATTATAGGAATTTTACCTTCCGATTTAGAAGTTGGCTCTCAAAACGAATTTTCAAATGTACTAAGTCCTATTTGGCGTTTAGTAATAGCATCTGCGGTTGCTGAATTAGTTTCCGAATTGCTNGATACTGAAATTTACTCATTTTGGGTGAAAAAATTTAAACAAAGATTAATTTGGGGTAGGGTCTTTTTTAGTAATTCTATTGCTTTATTANTTGATAGTATACTTTTTTGTTTGATAGCTTTTTATGGAGATTTGCCAAATAATATTTTGATTTCTGTTATTTTTAGTAATATTTTAATAAAAGAAATTATTACTTTAGTATCAATTCCATCAATTTATTTGATTAAAATAGGAAAATAAAATTAGGCAGTTAAATCACCTAANATATTTCCATCTTTGTCTATATCCAATTCCCTTGGAGCTCCAGGTANTCCAGGCATTGTCATAATTGAACCTGCTATTGGATAAATAAATCCNGCTCCTACAGATGCCCTNATATCACTTATTTCAAAAGTATAATCTTTAGGTAGTGCTTTTAATTTTGGATTATGGGAAATTGATAAAGGGGTTTTTGCCATACAGATTGGTAAATTACCCCAACCATTTTCTTCAAATTTTTTAATTTTTCTTTTTGCCACNGGAGACCAATTCACACCATCAGCATTATATATATTTTTA
Organism: Chloroflexota bacterium; assembly: GCA_002715665.1. The sequence continues at coordinate 23,395 of PAZO01000005.1, forward strand.
GCNAATTTCAANACTTTTTCTTGAATTGAGTCATTTAGATCATAGATATATTTGTTGGTAATATTTTCTTTTGTAGCTTCCATTACTGATTCAGCTAATTCTATATTACCTTCTCCGCCTTTGGAGTAACTATCAGATTCTACAACAGAAAAAGCTTTAGTATCACCAAGTAAATTTTTGACTAATTTGATTTCATTTTGTGAATCATCTGGGAAAATATTAAGAGCTACTACAGGTTTGATTCCAAATTTGTTTATATTATTTATATGATGTTTTAAATTTTCAATTCCTAACTCTATCGCATTACTATTTTGTTCTTGTAACTCTGAAAATTTNACACCTCCATGGGATTTGATTGCCCTAATAGTCCCTACAATTACTGNACCCTGGGGTTTTAATTCAGATGTTCTAGANTTAATATGCATAAATTTNTCAAAACCTAAATCAGCTCCAAAACCNGCTTCAGATAAAACATAATCACCAACTTGTGTAGCAAATGTATCTCCAATTACTGAACTGCAACCATGAGCTATATTTCCAAATGGACCTGTATGAATTAACGCAGGATTACCTTCCGTTGTTTGTACAATGTTTGGCATAAGTGCATGTCTTAATACAGATAATAAAGAACCAACAATATTAAAATCTTTAACGTAAATTGGNTTCCCTGAATTATCATTCCCAACAACTATTCTTTCTAATCTGTTTCTAAGATCATCTAAATCTTTAGAAAGTGCCATTATTGCCATAATTTCAGAAGCAGTTACTATATCAAAACTTGTCTCTCTTAATGGGGCATTGTTGCTACCACCAAGTCCAGTAACTATATTTCTTAATCCTCTGTCCAATACATCTGTAACTCTATTCCAAGTTATTCCATCAGCAGTCATATTATCAATTTGGTTTCTTTGNACTGCATTATCAACTAACGCAGATAACAAGTTATGAGCTGAACCAATAGCATGGGCATCACCTGTAAAATGTATATTTATTTCATCTTCAGGAACTACTTTTGATTTTCCTCCACCAGTTCCTCCTCCCTTAATCCCAAATACTGGTCCNAAAGAAGGCTCTCTCAGGCTTGTGATAGCTAATTTGCCTAATTTGTTAAGACCTTGNGTTAAACCGATTGCTGTAGTTGTTTTCCCTTCTCCAGCTTTTGTAGGAGTGATTCCTGTAACTACGATTAGTTTTCCGTTACCAGGTTTTTCTTTAATATATTTAAACGGAATTTTTGCTTTGTAGTTACCAACTTGGACAATTTCATTTTCATCAAGGCCTAGCTTTTTGGCAATATTAGATATATGATTCATGCATTACTCNTTTTATAGATATTTAATTATATGTAGATAAAATATCATGAAGATTTATGTTTNGTAAGTCAAGANATATATAGGAAAAGTTATGACAAATAAGAATCAAATGGATAAAAAATCTATAAGAGGATGGTACATTTATGATTGGGCTCACTCTGCACATTCTACAAGTGTAATGGTTGCTATTGCTCCAGTTTACTTTGTTAATTTATATAAAGATGTTTTTGGTTCTGACGGATATACGNTGTACGGATTTGATTTTACTGGAACTAATGTATGGAGTATTGGGATATCTTTATCTATTTTAATAATTGCATTCTTAAATCCTATACTCGCTGTTATCGCTGATAAAACACCAACCAAAATGACTTTTTTGAAAATATTTACTTTATTCGGATGTATCCCCACTTTTCTAATGTTTTTCACCCCTTATGTTGGCACAGGATGGTTATTTTTACTCCTAATGATTGTAATTTCTGTAATGGGNTTTTCAGGAGCTTGGACATTTGCAAATAGTTTTTTACCACATTTGGCACCAAAGAAATACTTGGATGANGTTAGTAGTAAAGGATTTGCTTACGGTTATTTAGGTGGAGGATTATTACTTGTAGTTCATCTTGCAATTATTACAATTACAGATTCATCAGAGTTATTTATTCAATTATCTCTAGCTTCNGTAGCCATATGGTGGGGTGGTTTTTCTTTAATAACTTTTTCAACACTAAAAGAACCTTATATTGATCCAAAAGAAAAGATATCAATTAACTCAAAAGTTATATCAATAGCTTTTAAACAATTAAAAACTACTTTATCTAATGTTGGAGAGTATAAAACATTATTTATATATTTAATTGTTTATTTATTATTTAATGATGGAATTCAAACTGTTCTTAGTATTGCAGGAGCTTACGGGGCAGATACATTAGGAGTTGATTTAATATTTAATATGGCAACAATAGTTATAGTTCAATTTATTGCTGCTCCCGGATCAATGTTATTTAATACTTTCGCAAAAATTTATTCAGCTAAAAAATCTTTAATGATTTCTTTAATAGGTTGGATANTTATTATATTCTTAGCTATGGGTTTTGCTCCTTTAGAAGATACTGGAGAATATGCAATAAAAGATGGATTGTTTTCTTGGTGGCCAAAATTGATAAGATCATACCTATGGGAACCCTTGGGACTTAGTGTTAACTTTCAATGGTTAATNCTAGGCACTTTCGTTGGTATAGTAATGGGCGGAAGCCAAGCCATTGCAAGAAGTATTTTTGCAGTTATGACTCCAATAAAACAAAGTGCTGAATTCTTTTCTTTTCTTGGCTTTATGTCAAGAGGAGCATCNATTTTTGGGCCACTATTGTATGCTNTAGTTGCAGGTTATTTGGGCACGAGAACAGCAATATTTAGTGTTTCAATGTTTTTGATAGCTGGGACAATAGGGTTACAATTACTTGTAGATGTAGAAAAAGGTAAAAAAGAAGCTTTAAAACCTAATAAGAAACCTTAAATTACAAAGTAAATAACAGTAATAATTTATTTTATTTATCGTTATTTTTGTCAATATGTTCAATNATTTTTTCNGGCCAATCAGAAGTGACTGCAGAGACTCCTATTTTTCTTAACATCACTACATCTTCAGGATTCTCTATTCCCCACACACCTACAAACAATCCTTTTTCTTTTGCGTATTTAACAGAATGTTCTGATGTTAATTTTGCATANGGGAAAATTCCCTGAATTCCTAACTTACTTGCAATGTCAATGTCCGTGTCAGTTAATTCTCCAACTAACCATCCGTGTCTTACAACGGGCAGNAGCTCTAAAGATCTTAAAACTTGTTCTAAATGGAATGAAATAATTGTAAGCCCTGGTATTTGAGACATAGGNTTGCCAGCAATTTTATCCCAATTTTCATTTTCAATTAAAGCTGNCACCTGTTTTGTCAAGTTTGATTGGTCGGATTTCAATTCTAGTACTAGATGAATTTGNTCATTGTATTTTTTTAAAAATTCAGACAATGTAGGTATTTGTTCATTTTTAAATTTTTTATCAAACCAACTTCCGAAGTCTAAAGATTTAATCTCACTTAACTTTAAATCCTTAACGTTACCCTTGCCATTNGAAGTTCGATTTACAGTATCATCATGTATAATTACGGGAATATCATCCGATGTTAACTGCACATCAGTTTCAATNTATTTAAAATTGTTGCTTATTGCCAAATCAAAAGCTGCAAATGTGTTTTCCGGTGCTTGTGACGAATGCCCCCTATGAGCAATAGAACCAAATTCATTTGTTGAATCGGGATTGTCTTTTGTCTTTTGTATATTATTTGTAAAACCATTAAATCTAGACTCAACTTCTTTTATAAAATCTGATTTAACTGGAACATAATTTAGAGGAACAATATTNTATTCAATAGTATCAAGTAATAATGTTGAATAACCTAAAGTTTTGCCAAAAGTNCCAACTTTAGATTCGACTTGATTGATTTTAGTTAAAGGAATCTCGTATTTTTGTGATCCAAGTAAAGAACCCTGTACAATCTCAATTTGATTTAATGTTATTGTATATTTTGTTCTATATGTAGATATAATTCTAGGAACTACAACAATTAATGCAAATATTATAAGAGGACTTTCTAGTATTGCCACATCTCCACTTATGAGAGGATATACGATAATAACTACTATCCACGGNACAAGAAACCATAACCATCCCCAATACGACGGTTTTACTGAAAAATTACTATTATTATTTTTTATGTTATCTGTTTCCATGTTATTTATTTTTATTTTTAATTAAATCTTTGGCGTAAGTAAACAAATTAGGAGTACCGCCNCTATGAATAAATATTATATTATCTTTNGGAGAANATTTGTTGTTATTTACGTGTTCTATAAGACCACTCATAGATTTAGCAGTATATACAGGATCTAAAAAGATAGATTCTGTTTTTGCTAATAATTCAATTGCTTGTATACTTGATTTTGTTGAGATTCCATAGTCTTTTCCAACGAAATTATAATCATAATTTATATCCGAAGAATCTAACTTTAGATTTAAATTTAGCAACTTGGCAACATTGTTCCCATTTTTTATTCCTTCTTTTTGCATATCTTTTTTTGAATTATATAGGTAAGGAGAAATAGCGTTTATTTCCCAATCTAAGTCACAATGTTTTTTGAATATTGATAAACCTATAACCGAATTCCCAGCAACTTGATATATTTTAATATTTTGTAAATTTAATTTGTTTATTTGGTGTAATAATTCTAGTGCTCCAGAAATATATCCTATGATTGATGAATGTTTTATAAATTCTTGCTTGGGTCTAATGTATGGTTTATGTCCTTTTAGTATTAATTTCTTACCTAATTCAATGCAATAATTTTCAATTTCNTCTTCGTTATTTGAATCTATTTCATGGATTTCGACATTCATAAGTTTTTGTAATAAATAATTTCCTTGATTATCATTTTTATGACTAGNGCTCATAACATTAATATATTTTATTCCTGCTTTTATGCATGCAGCTGCGTTAATGCGAGAATTATTTGAAATTTTCTGATCACTATTGATAAAAATGTCATATTTATTTTTTAATATATCTCCAATTCTGAATTCTAGGTGTCTAACTTTGTTTCCGCCGTAAGCCAATCCTGTTAAATCGTCTCTTTTAATATAAATATTTTGTACTTTTAAAGCTTTTTCTAGGTTGGGGCATTTTTGTAAAGGGGTAGGGAAGTATCCTAAATTAAATTTTGGTAATTTATTTATTTCGTGTTCTAAATACCTAAGTTTAGCGTTCATTTATTTCGCCCACCAGATATTTGGTTTTTTTCTCTTACCAAAATATCTATCTAAAAAAATCAATATTTTTCTCAATGGTGTATTTGAAATGCGAAAACCAATTTTATGAATTAATTTATTGAAATCTTTATTGTAAGGACAAACTCTTATGCAAATAGTACAGTCACTACTTTGCGATGCCCAAAATTTAAAACATTTTTCTGCATTAACCGACCATTTTTTTATTCCAGTGATATTAGATATATTAATTTGTTTAAAAGAAGGTTCGGAACTAGATATCGCCCTAGGAGGACATTCATTAGCACATCTTTGACAAATTGAACAATAATTTTTAACACCAAACGATATTGGTTTATCATGCTCTAAAGGTAAGTCCGTAAAAATTTTAGATATTCTTACACGGGGTCCAAATTTTTTTGTTATCAATAATCCATTCCTAGCATATTCACCCAAGCCTGCTTCGATAGCTAGAGGTATTGATAAAGCAGTATCATTTTGACTGGCAACTGCTTTGTATCCTAAATTTATGATGTATTGCGCTAAAGATAATGCTGATGATAAATCATTAGAATATCCTAATCCTGTAGCTGCTCCACTTAATGCAGAGGGTGCAGTATCAATTAAGTCTTTATCCATTTCATTGGCAATAACAATTACATTTTTTAATTCCGGATATAGTTCGTTTTTTAATTCAATGTTCTTATCTCTATTATATTTATGAGAATAAACCCAATCTTTATTGAATTTAGTTACTCCAACTAAATCAGCTCCTAATTTTTTTGCTACAATTTTTATTTCTTTTGTTAGTTGAGTTGTAGATTCAATTTTGTATTTTTTAAATGTTCCTTTTTTTTGCACAGAAAAATAATCTGTAAAACCTTCTGATCTTCCATTGTTTTTATCGGAATTTGAAAAAAAATCAGACATAAACCAACCAGAATTTCTAAAAGCGTAATCCTTATGACTGAAACCCTCGGGTCTTTTTTTATCTTCTGGTGGTTTTACATAATCTTGATAAAATTTTGTAGTTTTATCACTTTTAATAGAGTTATCCCAAAGAGAACGATTAAAAATATCATTCTTTTGATTAAATCTTTTAAATTTGGTTTTATCAATTATTTGATCTTGTTTTTTCATATTCACATAAATAGAGTAATACATAGTAAGCTTGATAGCCCTACTATTGTTGCTACTAATATTCCTACCAAAAATGGTTTTAAACCTAGATTTTTTAATGAATTTAAATCAGTAGTCATACCTACTGATCCCATAGCAATAATCAGTAAAAATTTTGATATTGAAGTTAGTTGATCAGTTATCCATTTCCAATTTTCTTCATTTATAAAAGATGTTGAATCAAATGACAAGTCCCCTAATGTTCTTATAATGCTCATTAAGAAAAATCCTAAAATAAACATAGGGACTAATTTTGATAAATCTTTTAAATTAATTAATTGATCATTTTTTGATGATGATTGTTTGTATAAAATTGTCATTAGAGGAATAACAAAAACCATGCTAAGGTTTCTTACTAATTTTACGGTAATAGCATTTTTACCTACATTTTCAGTACCAAATGTCTCATCGTAAATGAACCCTGCTCCTGTGACTTGTGCAGTTTCATGAATAGAAGTACCTAGGAATAATCCTGCATTTTTTTCTGTAAACTCAAGAATATTAGCTAGGAAGGGATAAAAAATCATGGCAATAAGACCAAATATTGTTATAACTGTTATTCCATAAGCTATCTCTTCTTTTTTTGCATTTATGCCTGGAGCAGTTGCAACGATAGCAGAAGCACCGCAAATACTAGTCCCTACGGCTATTAAGACACCTAGTTTTGAAGGTAATCTTAATAATTTTGTAAGAAAGTAACCTGTTAATAATCCGGAAATAATACAAAATAATATTATTGGTAATCCTGTAATACCCAATGAAAATATCTCTGAAATACTTAACCTGATTCCTAATATAACAATACCAATTCGAAGTACTTTTTTCACATTAAAATCAAGTCCGTCATTAAAAACATTTTTTATACCAAAAAATGTTTTTATTAATATTCCTAAGATTATTGCCAATAAGATTGAACTTATTAATGATTTATAACCAATCAAATTATTAAAGAATTTTGCAGAATAAAATGAAATCAGAGCAACTAATATCCCTAATAATAATCCTGGAATTATTTTTTTTATATTTTGATTCATAATGTTTTAACTGTGAAGAAAATTTATTATATCGCCGTCATTAACTACGTATTCTTTTCCGTTACCTTTTACTTTACCTTCTTTTTTGCATTCATTCCATGACCCTAATTTTAAAAATGTATCAAATTCTATTACTTCTGCTCTTATAAAGCCTTTTGAAATATCAGAATGTATTTTTGACGCTGATATTAAAGCTGTATCACCTTTTTCAATCTCCCAAGCTCTAATCTCCTGATCTCCTGCAGTGATAAATATAATTTTACCCATACCCTCAAATAAAGCTTTTATTAAGTTATATTTTAAATTTGCATTTATATTTAAACTTTCTCTAAATTCATTAGATTCAATTTTGGGTAATTCAGATAATTCCATTTCTAATTTAGATGGGTACAAAAAATTACTGCTATAATCTGTCAAATTCTCATTGCTTTCATTTTCTATTAATTCAGTATCTGAATTTAGAACGACAAAAATTGGTTTTAAAGTTATTAAATTATAACCTGTTAATTTGTTCAATTCTCCTTCTTTAAATTTATATGAATTAAGAGCACTCCCATTTTCCAGGTGATTTTTTAGACTGTTTAACAATTCGATCTCAGTGTTTACCAGTTCGATTTCTTGTTTGGTTTTCCCTTTTAATGATTTCAATCTTCGTTCAATGATGTTTTCTATAATAATTGTGTCTGAAACAATTAATTCAGTTATAATTTGATTTATATCAGATGTAATTATTGAAGAGTTCTCAATTTCAAAACATTTGATCACTAATAAAATACCGTAAGACTTTTGTAAAGAATCTATTCCTTTTAGTTCTGTATTTTTAGAATTAAGGGTTAATATATCTAATTCTGTAAATGAAATTTCAGGATAAGTTAGATTATTATGCCCAAGAAGTTCTCCAACTTGTTTAAGTCTATTATCTTCTACTTTTATATTACAATAATCAGGCAAAGTGTCACTATCAGATAAACTAAGTATAGATTTTAAAAAAGTAGATTTGCCTGATTGAGGCAATCCTAAAACAGCTATATTCATTAATTTATTTTTTTAGCACTTTAGCTATATTTTCACCAACGACTTTGTCTTCACCAGGATTTAATGCCCAAGGTACAAGCTTGATTGTGTTTTCCTCATGATTTTGTCCATTTCTAGTCCATATTGGCGTATCTAAATCTTTTAGTTTTTCTACTAATTCTTCAGCAGAGATTCCTGTTGTGTTTTCATCAATTTCTAATTTAACACCAAATGGTTGATTTCCTATGATATTATCTATGATTTCAGCATTTACACCAGGAATGTTTTTTAAGGGTTCAAGCATAACTCTTGATTGCTCTTCAGCCATTGCTAATCTTTCTTCGTGATTCATTGTTACCCATTCATGAACTGCAACTGTTACACCTATAATTTCTTGTCTGTCCACTTTCATAGGTCTACCAATTCCCCTTATTCTTCTTCCTTCATATCCTGTAAATGATTGATTAGCAATTTTTTGAATCATTTCAGTTGTTCCTAGAGCTAATCCAACTGATTGTGATGCTCCCATATATTTTGCAGCAATTACTTGTGCATCTGCCCCCATTCGAACATATTTACCCAAAATGTCTAGTGGATAAATTTGTGCAGCGGCGTCAACTAAAACGTAAATGTTATTCTTTTTTGCAATCTCGATAACTTTTTCTAAGCTCAAAGGGTTAGTTTGTATATTATTACCAACCACAGTCCCTGGAGACAGTTCATTAGCAACCCATAATACTCCAGCAGTATTTTCATTTATTGCGCTTTCAAAATCTGATTCGCTTGCTGATAATTCTTCTCCAAATTCAACAAGTTTTGCTCCTGAGACTTCCACGCATCTGTCATACCAATACCTTTGACATTTTTGAATTAATATTTCGCCTTTCATGCCAGAAGTGTCAGGTAACTGTTGGATGAGATTGTCATCGTTTCCAGCCATAAAAGCTGCACCAGTTAAAGCTAATCCTGCCCCAGCTCCAGATGTTACAAAACCTGCCGGAACATTACAATATTCTGCAATTTTCTTACCTACCACTTCTTGTAAATGTGGTAAATTTACATAGGCAGAATCTGCGCGATCCATAGCTTCTTTTACTATTGGTTTTGGAGTAGAACCTCCCAATAATGTTACGCTACCAATTGCGTTAATTATAGGTTTTGCTCCCATTTCTTTATATATATCACCAAAAATATCACTTGCCATTTTTTTCTCCATATTTATTAACATCTGAATAAATCTTAGTAAAAGTGTAGAGAATATTTTAACCAAAACTCAATTTGTATTTAAATACAAATATTTAATATGTTTTAAGTTTTGAATCAAATATTAAGATTATTAAGTACTTCTGTAACTGATATTGAGTTATTTCAAGAATAAAAATGTTTACTGAAGATATCATTGTAGAACAATCCAAACCCATGAATTGTTCTACAATGATATTCCAAAATTATTTAATATATAAATATGTATAATAGTTTTTATATTTTAGGCTTCAAATTTTGCCATGGGTTTTCTTGCTCCATAATTCTTGATGCTTGTAAAATAGATATTTCATCTTCTTTAGCACCCACAAGTTGAAGGCCAACGGGCATTTTGTTTTGTGTAAATCCACTTGGTATACTTGCACCAGGATTTCCACTCCAATTAAATAATGCTGTATATTGTTTGTAAGCTAAATTCCAAGAAGAATAATCCATTTCATTACTTACAAATTTATCTTCTTGTGTCATTTTAATAATATTTATTTTATTGTTTTCAACAATATGCTTTTCATTGCATTTATTAGCTGTAAAACCAACGGTAGGTGTAGCTATCAGGTCATATTTGTTAAATATTGATGTAATATATGATCTAAGTTCATACAATTTAGTAAGTGCATGTATATATCTCTCCGAACTTATATTTTTCCCTCTTTCTATTGTATTTCTTACATGAGGCATTAATTTAGATGAATCTTTTTCGAAGAATATTTTATTGTTTGCATAGTTAAGTGCGATGGAGAGGACTGAATCTAATTCTTCATACTCATCAAGATCAATTTTAAAATCCAAATCTTCAATTATTGCACCATTATATTCAAGCGATTTTAATGCTTTGGTGTTTATATCAATTATTTCTTGATCAGCTATTCTAGTATTTAGATTTGGTGACCAACCTATTTTTTTCCCTTTTACTCCATTATCAATATGTTTCAAATAATCTGGTGATGATTTTTCGATAGTATTGGGCTCTGCTTCGATGTGTATCCCTGACATTACTTGTAGTAATAGAGCACTATCTTTAACAAACCAACTCATAGGACCTACGCAAGAATAGTTCACAGGATGCCAACTAATTTTCCCAGAATGCCTCCTAGGAACTCTTCCTTGTGTGCCTTTAATTCCATATATACCTGAAAAAGATGACGGAATTCTGATTGACCCGCCACCATCTGATCCTTGACCAAAAGGATGAACACCAGAGGCAACTGCAGCTGCTGTGCCTCCACTTGACCCTCCTGAAGTATGGTTTAAATTCCATGGGTTTCTGCAGTCATCACCTAACTTATTTTCAGTTCCTCCACTTGCTCCAAATTCAGGAACATTAGTCTTTCCAAGAATAATTCCATCTTCTTTTTTGATTCTTTCTACATGCAACTGATCAGTTTTAGAAATATCGTTTTCTAAAAATAAGGAACCTTTGGTAGTTCTATATCCCTTTAAAGCTTCTAAATCTTTAATTGAAGTAGGAACCCCACCTAATAATCCGATGTGTTCTTTATTTTGAATTTTTTTATCAACAAGTTTAGCTGACTCTAAAGCCAAATTTTCTGTGACAGTAATGAAAGCATTAGTTTTGTGATTTGTATCTTCAATTCTTTCTAATGCTAATTTTGTTAATTCAATAGCAGATAATTCTTTTTTACTTATTAATGATTTTAGTTCTATTGCAGATTTGTACAATAAGTCAAATTTTCCCATATTTTAATTATACACTTCCTTCAAAATTTAATTGCTTCCATGATTCATATACTATTATTGATACAGCATTTGACAAGTTCAAACTTCTGTTATTTGGAACCATTGGTAATTTGAAAATATTTTCTTTTGGTATTGAATTTAAAATTTCTTTGTCTAATCCAATTGATTCACTTCCAAATAATATAGCATCATTTTTTTTGAAATTAATCTTTGTATATAATTTTTCTCCTTTTGCCGTGGTTCCTAATATTCTGTTAGGTTTTGTGATTTTAATGAAATCATCAAATGAATTATGAATATTTAAATTCGCAAGATCATGATAATCTAATCCGGCTCTTATTAAATTGCTGTCAGACAAATCAAAGCCTAATGGTTTTATTAAATGTAAATAATAACCTGAATTTGCACATAATCTAATTATATTTCCTGTATTTGGAGGTATTTCAGGTTTGATTAAAACGATATGGATCATTGAATCACTTTTATAAAAGTAATTATAAATAAAAAAAATGTTATTATTGATGATATGCAACCATAAGGTTTGAACATTTTTATTTTCTCCTATAACATGAGTTTAATTGAGGTGCAATTATGAATAAAAAATACTTATTAAAAAATGCTACGATATACGACGGTACTGGGTCAAATCCTTTTAATGGGAATGTTTTGATTGAAAACGGCAAAATTATTGAAGTTGGTGAAATTGATAATGTTGATGCTGAAATTATAGATATAAAAGGCAAAGCTTTAGCTCCAGGATTTATTGATATGCATTCTCATGATGATATTGCAATGTTTGTTTATCCGGATATGGATTTTAAATTAATGCAAGGCGTGACAACTAATGTTAATGGGAATTGTGGGTCGGGGACTATTCCTTATTCATCTGCAGATATAGTCAAATGGTATCCTCAAATGGAAGGAATTCCTGAATGGGATACTTATGGTGAATATTTAGAATTAGTAAATCAATCAAACACTAGTATTCATTCAGCATTTTTGGTTGGTCATGGTCCAATAAGAAAAGCAACAGTTGGCAATGAACAACGAATGCCTACAGCAAAAGAATTTGATTTAATGAAATCTTGGATTAAAGAAGGAATGGAAGAAGGTGCGGTTGGTCTGTCAACAGGACTTATTTATGAACCTGGAAGATACTCTAACACAGAAGAACTTATTGAGTTAAGTAAAACAATTTCACCTTATGATGGTGTTTATTTTAGTCATATGAGAAATGAAGCAGGACATTTAATCGAATCAGTTAATGAGACTATAAAAATTGGAGAAGAAGCTGGTTGTTCTGTCGAAATATCTCACCACAAAGTATCAGGAGAAGAAAATTGGGGTAAATCTGTTCAATCTCTTGAAGCAATAGAAGATGCTCAAAATAGAGGATTAAATGTTCACTCTGATCAATACCCATACAATGCTGGGAGTACTTCTCTTTTTGCTATTGTTCAGAATAATGCTTTTACCACAGGAGATGGAGGAATGGGATCAGCAACAGGAGACAAAGTGTTGATTTCAAGCTCTAGTAAAGACCCTTCAATAGAAGGTAAAACTTTAGGTGACTTATGCGATGAATATGATCTACCTGAACAAGAAGCTGCTCAAAAATTACTTTCTAATGACCCAGATATTTTTATTGTAATCGAAGGAATGGTAGAAGATGATATAGCAAGAATATTAGCGCATCCTACAACCATGATTGGATCTGATGGAGTTCCTTTACCTGGAAAGCCCCATCCAAGGTTATACGGCTGTTTTCCAAGAGTGCTTGGTAAATATTCCAGAGAAGATGGAGTGATAAGTATGCAAGAAGCGATACATAAAATGACTGGCTTGTCAGCAACCAAGTCAAATCTTAATGATAGGGGCTTTATCAAAAAAGGATTAAATGCGGACATTGTCATATTTGATGAAGGAACAATTATTGATAAAGCAACTTATGATAACCCGCGAGTTTACCCTGATGGAATTATACATGTTTTTATTGATGGAGAATTCGCGGTCAAGAATGGAGAACAAACCGACTTAAGAGCGGGTAAAGTTGCAAAAAGATCTTAATTTAATATTGTAATTTCTTCTGCTGTTAACTCTGGTCCTTTATTATTCCCTTTTATAGAAATTTGATTTTCTGTTTTCAAATTTGTTTTTTCAGTTGGAATAATTGAATTTACTACAGTATTATTATCCATAACAACTTGTATAGTGCCTCTTTGTGTTTCTACGAATAACATATTTCCTTCTATTTTAGTTATTGAACCCGTCATCATCCGAGATTGCTTTGTTCCTCCTATAACTGCAGGAGGGTTATTCATTGGATCTTTGTTTGTAGACAAAAACCCTGTTCTTATTTTATTTCTTAAATCTTCAGGAACTTCGTCCATGCTCATTTCACCAGATTTTACTTTTGCTAAAATTTCTTTTTCATCTTCTGATAGCTCAGCTCCGGAGGATGATTTGGTATTTTTAGCACTTTCACCAGGAGGATATATTTTCATGAATTCATTACCTCCACTTATCGCCATTTCAATTTTACTATTTGCATTATCATTTCCATTATAAAAACCAATAGAGTACGCCCCCCCTATTACTATAATAATTGAAATTATAAATAATACTGTTTTCATATCAATTCTCCTTATTGGTACCTTAATGCTTCAACTGGTTGTAATTTTGAAGCGCGTAATGCAGGAAATATACCAAAAAATAATCCTGTAGCTGCAGAAACTCCGAAAGACAACATAGCTATCCCTAACGTAAATTCTGTTCTAAATGTCTCAGCGTCATCACCAAATTGAATCTGGCCTATAAAATATAAAGTAAGCCAACCTAAAAATATTCCCACCATACCCCCTATAGTACTTAATACTATTGATTCCGATACAAATTGAAGGAGAATATCTTTTCTTTTTGCACCCATACTTTTTCTTATTCCAATTTCTCTTGTTCTTTCTGTTACAGAAACTAACATAATATTCATAACACCTATACCGCCCACCAACAAAGAGATTCCAGCAATTGCTCCTAAAAAGATAGTTATTCCTTGTGTTACTGTTTTGAAAGTATCAAGCACGTCTTGTTGGTTTATTATTTCAAAATCATCTTCTTCATCTGATGCTATTTTGTGATTAAATCTTAGAATACTGGTTGCTTCAAGTAAAGCTTTGTTAACTAGATCTGAATTAGATGCTTCAACAACAATTGATGCCAAGGCAACAGTGCCCGGAGTATTGTTTGAAGTTGAAAGTCTATAATGGGCTGTAGTTACTGGAATGAATGCTCTGTCATCCATACTTACTCCACCGAAACCTCCTCCTTTTTCATCTAAAACTCCTATAACTTGCATGCTTCGACCATTTATCCTAACAAATTGTCCCACTGGATTCCTATTTCCTAGTAATTCATTAGCAGTATTTATACCTAGAACAACTACTTCTGACATATTTTCTACATGTAAATCAGAAATAAATGAACCATGTTTGATTTCTAAGTTTCTTACTGATTTATAATTTTGTGTTATTCCATATACCTGTGTATATTTCCAGTTATTACTAAAATTTATTTTCCCCATTTGAACTAATTCTGGTGTTACAGATTTTATTGCACTATTTTCCCGTTTTTCAGATAGTATTTCAGCATCTTTAAGAGATATTACTGAAGGTGCGCCTGATTTGGAATCTCTTGATGGAGTGATGTAGATTAAATTTGATCCTAGGGATTCGATTGTATCAGTTACTGATTTTTCAAAACCTTTACCCATTCCCATTAGTGATATAACTGACAAAATACCAATTACGATTCCGAGTAAAGTCAATCCTGAACGTAATTTGTTCGTACTTAGAGAATTTAGAGCTGTTTTTAAAATTGCAAATACACTCATTTATTTCTCTCATCACTTATAATTTCACCATCTCTGAAAGAAATAATTCTTTTAGTTTGCTTAGCAATATCTGGCTCATGAGTAACTATCAAAACAGTAATTTTTGATTCAATATTTAAACTTGTTAAGATTTGCATTATTTCTGATCCCGTTTTTGTATCAAGTGCACCTGTAGGTTCATCTGCTAAAACTATTCGTGGATTTTTAACTAGCGCTCTTGCGATTGACACTCTTTGTTGCTCTCCTCCTGACATTTCTACAGGTTTGTGTTTCATTCTATCTTTTAACCCAACTTTTTCTAAAGCAATCTCAGCTTTATTTTTAATATCCTTATTGCTTATATATGACAGTCCCATCATTACGTTTTCAATTGCGCTAATTCTTGGAAGAAGATTATAAGTTTGAAATATAAATCCAACTTTTTCTCCTCTGATTTCTGCAAGTTTATTATCGCTTAGTTTTCCAACATCTATATCGTCAAGTAAATATTCTCCTGAGGAAGGGACATCCAAACATCCAAGTATATTCATCATAGTAGACTTACCAGATCCTGAAGGTCCCATTATGGAGGCAAATTCACCTTGATTAATATTAAGGTTAACTGATTTAACTGCGTTAACTTCTATACCAGAAAGCTGATAAGTTTTAGATACATTTAATAGCTCTATCATTTATCTTTTTTGCCTTGAATTATTAGATCTTGGTTCGGCTGAAGGAGGCCCGCCTCTGATGTCTGCTGTAGGAATATCCGGTACTTCCATTACAATCATGTCAGTTTCATTCATTCCAGATATGACTTCTACCCAATTTGAATCAGAATCGCCTATTTCTATAGCTTTTTCTGTTACTTGACCATTCACTATTACTTTGACTGTAGGAGAGTCAAATGTACCATACAAACTTTGTATTGGAATTAAGTTTATTCCATATTTTGCCTTGGTTATCACTCTTGCTGTGGCGCTTAATCCGTCTTTAAGAGCTGCATCATTCGGAATACTTACATCAATCTTTGCTGAAAATGTAGTCACTCCTCCAGAAGAATTGCTTGAAGATCCTATAGATTTTAGAGTTCCATCTAACTCTGTATCACGTAATGCATCTGTTTGTATTTTAGCTTCTAGGCCACTAGATAAATATAGAATATCAACCTCATCAACGTCTCCATTAAATTCTAAGGTGTTAGGATTTGCTATACTCATTATATTTTGAGCAGAAGTAATTGTGTCTCCTTCATTTTTGTTTATTGCTGTTATAACCCCATCATAAGGCGCGTATATTTTTGCACCTGTTAGAATGTTTTCTGCATTTTTGTAAAGAGCTTCAGTATTTTTCAACTCAGATTCTCTAAGATTAACAATTTCCTGAAATTTTGTTACATTCAGTTCTAAAATGGAAATATCTAGTTTGGATGGATTTTTTAAGTCTTTAAGTTCATCTTCTAATTTTTTTAATGATTCTTTGTTGACCAATAGTTGATCATTAAGTTGTTTTTCTTTGTCAGTTTGAGATCTTGAAAGAATTTCTTCATATGTTTGTTTAGCAGTTCTGTACAACGAAAGTTTGTTTGTGTAAGTGCTTTGTGCTGAATCAATAGCTTTATTTTTTTCTAATATTTTTTCGTTATACTTCTTTATAGCTTTTTCATAGTCTTCCCATTTATCAGTCAAACTTTTATCTATACAAGTTTTATTTATAGACGAATTACCTATTGTTATAGTTGGCAACACAGAAGTATTTTTACAATCTATCCAAATATCTGCAGATGAGTTTTCTTTGCCAATTGTAGAAGGGCTAAGATGCAACCACCCGTAGATTGTTAATTCATCAAGTTGTGTGTTTTTGTCATTTATAGGCCTTAAATAGATATCACGTTTTATTGTGGATTCACTAAATATTTTGTGTAGATCCATCTTCCATTCGTTCAGAATATCAGTATGTTTTTTTAGGAATTCTTCGCTACTTTCCAATCCAAACCACTTGTTGAGTTCTTTGAAATAAATTTCTTTTTTCACACTGATATCATCTTCAAATGGAGTTATATTAGTATCCCATTGGGATGTAATAATATCTAGAGTTTTAGATGCATTGTTTTTTGTGAATACCGCAACATCATAACTTGATTTAGCGTTGTCCAAATCAACTTGCTTTCCTGATTTTAAGTAAAAAGATAGATCGAATTCAGATCTTGAAATGCTTATCTTAGCGTCGGAAATTGCTTTCTCTTTGTTTGCAATTAATACGGAATCTCCTTCTTTAGACGTCTTGAGTGTTTCTTTTGCATCTCTTAAATTAGATTCGCTGACTTTTAGAGCATATTGAGCTGTTGCGACATCAGATTTAGCTTTAGCTACATTTTTTGCTAATTCAGTTAATTTGATATCATCTAATTCAGCAAGAACACTACCTAAAGTAACATATTCGTTCTCTTCTACAAGTATTTTGGCTATCTTACCTGGGCTGAGAAATTTAAGATCATCTTTTTCAGAAAATTTTATTTGACCAGTTATGGTAACATCAGATACCAAGTCACCTTTTTGCATAGTGATTATCTGCTCAGTATCAGTTACGACGGTATTATCAGTTCCAATATAATTTTTGAACATATAAACAGACAATAGAGTTCCCAAAATAAATAAGATAGAAAATGAACTATATTTGCCGATTCGTCCAAGTTTTAATAATTGGTTTAATTTGAGAAGTTTAAGAACTTTCTTAAATACTTTTAATATTTTCATTTTCAAATCTCTATAATTTATATATCAAACTAATTATAGAACAGATTAGGTTCAACTTGCTTTGTTAAATTTTCGTAAATTAATTTTTAAATTCTTTTTTTTACGTTTGGGCTTTGAATAATCTACCCATCCACACATTACGCAAGTTGGCTCAAAACTGTCCATAGATACAATTGAACTACATTTTGGACACTTGTTTGGATGGAGTGATGTACCAGTGTTTTGCTTATTGTTCATGATGTACCTCTTATATAATTATTAACCAAACCTTATACTAGTATTGTTAAGAAATATTGAAGATTAAATGGCAGAAAATTTAACACTTGATTTACACCAAGTAAGGCATGAAGAAGCAGAAATACTTGTTGATAGATTTATAAATGAAAATTGGGGAAAAAATCTTTATTTTCAAATTATTACGGGTAATTCAGAAATAATGAAAAATATTGTAATTCAAAAATTGGATTTGTATGAATTGGAATTTTCAGTTGGTGACAAATGGAATCCAAATAATTCAGGTTATATCACAGTACTTATTTGATGTGCTTTTCAAGAAAATCTATTGTTCTTAAATATGACAACTCCGCAGCTTCTTTATTATAAATTTCAGATCTCTCATCGTTGAAAAATGCATGTTCTGTCCCAGGATAGATATGAAATTGGAAATCTTTTTTGTTTTTACTTAATTCTAATTCTAATTCTTCTAATGAATCAGTAGCTTTATCATGTTCAGCGTAATGTCCCATTACAGGACAATTTGTTTTACTCCAATCAGGCGAGGAATTTACTAAAACTCCATAGTAAGGCACTGAAGCGTCAATGACATTTTGAGTAGCCATATATAACGCCATTCCTCCGCCCATGCAGAAACCTATGCAACCTGTTTTGTCATTAGAGACGTAATTTTCTTTTATATATTGAATCCCTTTTTTTATTTTATCTGAAGCTTCATCTATTTTTAACTCCATCATTAATTTTTGGGCTTCACTTGGTTCCGTTGTGGTTTGTCCATCGTACAAATCAGGAGCTAATACTACGTAGCCTTCCTTTGCATATCTGTCTGCAACTTCTTTTATGTGCCCGACTAAACCCCACCATTCTTGCAATATTATTAATCCAGGGCCATATCCTCCATCAGGTAATGATAAGTAGCCTTGCAAGTTATTTGAATTTCCATATGAAACTATTTCCCCATTTATCATTTTTGTCCTATTTATCTTGAATAAGTATTACTTTGGTGCCTGCTATCATATCATGTATGCATCTTCTGTCTGTTCTAAATATAAATAGAATATCAACTAACCTGATTATTACTCCAACTACAGGGAACAAACCAATGAGGCCAATAATCCATTCTCTTAAAATTACGTTAGTTAAAAAACCACAAGGATTTCCATTTTTATCAATAATAATAATGTTCATAAATCTTTTACCAAGAGTTTGAGATATGGTAGCTAAAAGGTAATATTGATAAATCATGAAAGATAATCCAGCTACAACAGCGCCTATTATTGCTTTTCCGCCATCAACAGTAATTGCGATTATTGTACCAACTAAAACTACAGCTAATACTCCTAATAAACCATCAACAAGCCTTGCTAGAAGTCTTTTTGTTCTACTAGCTAAAATATAATCGTATGATTGACTTTGTATTTCAACTGATTCCTCAACAAGTTGTTCTGAATTTATTTTGAATAAATCGATACCACAGTTATTGCAAAATTTATCAGTATTTTTGTACTCTGTACCACATTCTTTGCAAAACTTTGATTCTTCCATATCGATATTAATTAGTTGATTTTTTTAATAGTTCAAGTGTTTTTGCTAATAAATAATCAGTCGGAGGTCTATCTGAAGCAGAACTACCAATGTGAGACCATAATATTTTTTTGTTTTGATCTACGACAAATGCAGCAGGAGCCGCAACGTTATCTCCTAAAACATTAAAAACTCTCCATTCTTGTGAAATAGTAAAAGTATTGTCAGATATCATACTGAATTTAGCATCAACATCATTTCTCATTGCATCGGTATTTTCCGTATCGTCTGTGCTTACTGTAATAATATCAATTCCAAAGCGTTTGAATAAATTATGATTTTGTGACAACTCACCTAGTTGTGCTCTGCAAATACCTCAGAAATAACCTCTGTAAAAAACTATGACTACGGATTGATAATTCGCAAGAGATTCATCTATTGCATTATTTAGAGCTGGGTCTACGGAAATCGACTGTGTTAAATCATCAGAGCTATTTTCAGTTGTTTTTTCACTGCTTGAACAACTAACGATAGTTAGGATACTGATTGAAAACAACAGAATAAATGATAATTTTATAACTCGAATTAAATTTTTAATCATACTTAGCTTAATGTAAATCTTTGTATTTAAAAGTAATAAAACTTATTGTTATAAATATTATACATAATAATGACATTATAAATACATCAAAGAAATCCATTCCATTTACAATAGGATTTGAATTTTTATAATAATGAAACACTGAAAAATATTTCATGTTTTTCGTTACGTCAATTAGCGGGCTGATTGCATTCATAAAATGCGATAATATAGCTATTGTTGCGCTAATTGATAAAGTTTTGGTTTTATTACCTGTAATAGATCCTATAAGCAAAGATAAGCTACCAAAAACCAAACTTAATAATGCTAGATGTATGATTGTACCTAGTAACTTTAATCCTTCTAGGTTTAGTGAAAATATATACGAAAAAATTATAAAAGATATAAATATGAATAAACTTACAGAAAATATTTTAGTGAACATAACAAAAATATTTTGTATTAAATAGCTGTTTCTAGAAATTGAGCTAGACATAATTATCTCAATTGTTTTGTTATTCAATTCTCCTGCTATGATACTAGTACCGCTATTTATTCCAATTATTATTAACATTATTGGGCCAAAAACTCCAAATATTTCCAAATTTAAAAAACCAGCAAATGTTGACATATCTAGTCCATTTTCAGCTCCTAAGAGATTTAATAATTCTTTTGGAAAGCTATCGATTAAATCATTAAATGATTCAAGATTTTCAGAAAAAGAATTGTAAGCGAAAGAAAGATAAAAGCTTAATGTTAATATCCCTATTAACCAATAAGTTAAATTTATTCTTAAATCTCTTAAATTTTTTAGGTATACATTTTTAAACATAGTTTGATCATTTAATAATAAGTAAGAAAAATTTCTTCTAAATCTGATTCTAAAATTCTGATGTTTATAACAGTAAATTTTGAAATGGTTTTGACCATATCATCTACATTTCCTTTTATTGAAAATGTACAACTATTATCTTTAATTTTCAAATTTGATATCCCTTTTATTGTGGATAAATTGCTTTTTAGTGGTTTTTGATCAAAAGTGATTTCATACTTTTTTATAGATTTATTTTTTAGTTCAGCAATCTTTTCAGAAGCAATTAATTCTCCGTTTTTGATAACGCCAACTTTTTCACATAAATCTTCAATTTCATTTAATATATGAGATGATAAAAGAATGCTACATCCTAATTTATTATGCTCTTTTATTATATTTTGAAATTCGTGTTGCTTAAGAGGATCTAACCCGGTAGTAGGTTCATCTAAAATAGCAATCATTGGATTATTCATAAATGTTTGTATAATTCCTATTTTCTGCTTATTACCTTTGGATAATTCATTTATTTTTTTACTAAGGTCAAGATCAAGTTGTTCTGCAAGTTTTTGTATGTTGTTTTGTTTAGCATTTCTTAAATTGCTTATGTATGACAGGTATTGATTCCCATTCAAATTAGAATACATTTCATACTCACCAGGTAAATAACTTATATTAGCTTTTTCATTTTGAGACAAATTATCTTTTCCGAAAATTTTAGTGCTTCCAGAATCTGGTGTAATCAAATTTAACATGGATCTAATTGTTGTTGTTTTTCCTGCACCATTAGGCCCCATTAATCCATATATTTCACCTTGATTAATCTGAAAAGAAATTTTATTTATACCTTTGTTTTTACCATAGAATTTAGTAAGATCTTTTACCTCAACAATTTTTTTGTTTTTAAGATTTGTATTCATATGTAGACATGCATTAAAATTGTTTTGATAATAACATAATGATTATAGGGTGTACACTTGAAAAAAATTAATTTGGCATTTATTGGTTGTGGTGCTATCTGTACGCAGATTATTCAGTATTTAAATGAAAATTTACCAAATAAATTTGATATAAAAATAATTATTGACAACAATATTAATCGCACAAAAAAGAAATGTGATAATTGGAATATTAAACCTGTAATTTCAGATCAATTTACTGATTATTTAGTACAAAATGATATAGATTTAGTTATAGAATCTGCATCCGTAAATTCAGTAAAAAATTATGCTATAGAAATATTGAGCAAATCAGACCTTTTAATTGCTTCAGTAGGAGCATTGGCAGATGAGAAATTTTATTCTGAATTATTATCTAAATCAGTCGAATATAATAATAAATTGATTATTCCACATGGAGCTATAGGAGGCCTTGACGCAATCGGAGCAGTAAAAAATTCGATTTCATTTATCAAAATCACAACAACCAAATCCCCTGAAAGTCTTATTGGATCAGAGGGTTTTAAAAAATATGAAAATCACAATTTTAAAGATAAAAAGCTAATCTTTAAAGGATCTGCAAAAGAAGCTATTTCTTTATTTCCTAAAAATTTAAATGTTGCTGTAACTTTAAGCTTATACGGAGTTGGAACTCAAGATACTAATGTTGAATTAATAGTTGATCCTAATATTAAAACTAATAAACACTCAATATATCTTGAAGGTGACTTTGGTACAATGAACTTTGATTTCTCTCTAAACCAATCTTTAACAAATCCAAAAACAAGCGCACTAGCAGCTTTATCTATAATTAAATCTTTAGAGGATTACAAATGAATTTTATTGTGCAATATGTAAAAGGCGAACTCAAACTAAAATTTTCATTTCTTATATTTGTTGTTGGCATTATTATTACTGAATTTATTAATCAAACTTTAGTTTCTTCTCTTGGCTTAAGTTTTTTTAAATGGATCGCATTTGGTTTTGTATTTTGGCTTATACTAGGAAGTTATAAATCAACCCAAATATTCATAAATGCAAATAGGGGACCAATAAAAAAACGATTACACGCTCTTGCATTTAAAAGTTTTATTATGGTTTATGCAGTTTTCTATTATCTAATTTTTTTTAGAAGTTAATTTTTATTTCTTCTTACTACTGCCTGACCCACAATCCTATTATTTTTCCAAGAAGAATCGGTATGCATTATTGGAGAACCGTATAATTCCCAACCCTTATTCAAAAATTCTGTAACTCTATCACAAAATTCACTATTATCTTCTCCTGTAAGGAGTTTGTATTCTACTATGTCATTCATATCTAACTCCTTATTAGTCTAATTTTAAAAATGAACTAAAATCAGGTGATGGTGATTTTATTTCGACAAATACTGTATCTTCTATGGCTTTGATCATATGTTTTTGTCCTATAGGATTAACCCATGTGTCACCTGGTCCTAATATTGATGATTTACCATCTCCTATTACGTCTAGTTTTCCACTGATAATTACTCCCAAAGATTCATGTTCATGAGTATGAAGAGGTGTTTCTGAACCTGTAGTTAACTTCATTTTAATGGCGCTCATATGATGTGCTTCTTCTTGTATTTTTAAATAAAGATCTCCATTAATTTGATTCCCTTCTAAATTTGTTAATTTTTTATACTCTGTCATTTTACCTTCCTTTTTTATGCCGAAGGTGAGATTCGAACTCACACAGGGTTTACCCCTACTGGTTTTTGAAACCAGCGTGTCTACCGTTCCACCACTTCGGCTTGAAAATATCGAGTTAGATATTATAACTAATATTCCGACAAAATAATATTAAAAGGTAATTTTATCAAGAATAGTTTCTACACTTTTTTCTATTAAAAATTCTAGATCTTCATCTATCAAATTTCCATCAGTGTCTAATTTTTTGTTTATAGATGATACTAATATTCTTGGCTGACTTAGAACATTAACCCCCAAACCAAATAGTAATTGATTTAAGTGTGTATAACCTAATAGTGTGCCTGACATACCTGGAGTGCATCCTATAACTAAAGCATTTTTATTTGGTAAAACTTGGGGAGATCTTGATAACCAATCAACTATGTTTTTCATCACACCCGAATAAGATCCATTATAAGCAGGAGAAGAAAAAATAATCAGGTCAGATTTTTGTATTTTTGATTTAGCTTGTATTACATCTTCGGGTGTTTTAATAGATTCAATATCTGCATTGTACAAGGGAAAGTTCGACACATTTATTATTTCAGTATTTATTTTTTTATTTTTTGCGATTTTATTTAAAACAATTTTTAGAAGAATGTTATTCCAAGAGTTTTTTCTCAAACTTCCGCAAATTCCTGATATTTTCATGATTGTATCCTATTAGTATTATATTTAGAGTAAAGCTATTAAAAATCAATAACAAATATATTATGTCACAAATATACTATCCTGATCGAGAAAATTGGGTAAGAAAAGACCCTCAATCTTTACAAATTAATAATAATTTATTATTAAAAGCAATCGAATATTCTAAAGAAAATGAAAATAAATTATCCATTGAAAATATGCAAATGTTTACTCGGACTGCTTCTGATACTAAAGAACCTCATGATGAAGTTCTTGGTCCTGTAAAAGAAAGAGGAGATCTTACTGGTCTTATAATTAAAAATGGATACATTATTGCTGAATGGGGTGATCCTGAAAGAGTAGACATGACATTTAGCGTAACTAAAACATTTTTATCAACAACTGTGGGTCTAGCTTACGATGATGGATTGATCTCTGATTTAAACGAGAAAGTATATAAATTTATGGATGGAGAACATTTTGAAGATCCTCATAATCGATTGATAACCTGGGATCATTTGCTCAGGCAAACAAGTGAATGGAAAGGAAATTTATGGTCTAAACCTGACTGGGCTGATAGGCCTCCCTCAAATATTCCTTTTGACAAATTAGACTCTCAGAAATATTCTGATCCTGGTACTAAATATAAATATAATGACGTTAGAGTTAATTTACTTGCTTTGTTAGCTGCCAATGTTTGGAAAGATTCTCTACCAAACATTTTAAAAAGTAGAGTTATGGATCCTATTGGAGCTTCTGAAACTTGGAAATGGCACGGATATGCTAACTCTTGGATAGATATAAATAACAAAAAAATCCAATCCGTTAGTGGTGGAGGCCATTGGGGTGGAGGAATGTTTATTAATGCAATGGATCAAGCCCGATTTGGATATTTATTTTTAAGAAATGGGATTTGGGACAATAACGTAATAATTTCTAAAGATTGGATCAATAAAGCTTCCTCACCTGGAGAATTAAATCATTCTTATGGATATATGAACTGGTTTTTAAATTCCAATTTAGAAGGTACAGAAAAGCAAATAACGAATGCGCCAAAGAATGCAGTTTATTTTAGTGGATTAGGTTCAAACATTATTTATATTGACTGGGAGAATGATTTAGTGGTAGTAGTTAGATGGATTAAATCAGACGCATTACCCGGATTTATTGACTTGATACTAAAAGCTATTAATTAAAATTTAATATTTAATTTATAATCAATTCAGATAATCTTTTGTCATCTCTTCCGTATATATAACTTTGTGCTAAATCAATATTTGTTGCACTTGTTAGATTTCCATTTTCATGAGCTAACTTAAACCATTCTAAAGATTTTTTA
>PAZO01000006.1 GCA_002715665.1 Chloroflexota bacterium
TAGTCCATGCTAAATTAATTGGTGAATATTAAATTGTTTTATGTAATCTTTCTAGTATAGAACTGTTAACTTCTAATTCAAAACTATCAACTTTATAAGCAGAAGTTGCAGTAATCCCGTCTACTCCTCCTGCGTCTACAAAATCTTTAATTAGTTTTTCATCTTCAGGTATACTTGGCAAAAGATTTTGTTTCGAGATTTTTGACAGACCTGCAACTAATCCATAACCTCCCCAGTTTGATGTACTTGATGGAATAAGAATATCAGTTTGTGTAATACAAGGAGGATTTGAAAGTTGATTTGATTTTTTAATTATATTATTTAAGTTACCCATACCTATTTCGTTTCCACCGTCACCTATTCCTATACTAGGTATTTCATTATCAAGAAGAAATTCAGTTTTAGAATTAAATTCATCTATTTTTTTCCCCCTACTATTAAGGTAGTCCCCATTTATAGTGGGACCACATCTTTCAATTGATATTATTATATTAGGATTAATATCTTGAATGATTTTTAATGCTGTATTTTTGCTGTCATTTACGTTTTCATGAGGGAAAATTATGAAATTATCATCTTTTGACAATACTTTTTTTATAGGCGGAGCTGAAAATTTGTCTGTGATATATGTTACTTGATAATTTAACTTTTTTAGAGCATTACCAATTGCTATTGCACCGATAGGTCCGTCTGTTTCAGCTGCACCTGCGGATAATATATAGAATCCGGTTAGTATTATAGCTTTATTTCCGTTGTTTAAAATTAATTCTGCAGCTTCTTCGCAGACATTATCAGACACATGAGGGAGGAGTATAGATATTCCTCTTTTATCATGATCTGTGATTATATTTTTTATTGTTTCCATAAATTATCCTAATTTTAAATAACAGCTACAGAGTCATCTCTTGTACTAGTAACAAACATATATCCAGGAGAATGTGTAATCATAATAGGCGGTTTTGATTTTAAAGCAACAGCTTGAGGTGTTACTCCGCAAGCCCAAAATACAGGAATTTCGTTTTCTTTTATTTCAACTTTCTCTCCAAAATCAGGGGCATCAATATTGTTAATTCCTATTTCATTTGGATTACCTATNTGNAATGGAGCTCCATGTGTTCCAGGAAATCTGCTTGTAACTTGAACAGTTCTAACTAAATGCTCTTTTTTGATGGGTCTCATTGATACAACAGTCGGACCGCTAAATTTTCCTGCAGCTTGTGTTTCCANGTTTGTTATGTACATAGGAACGGTAGTATCTTGTTCNATATGTCTTAAAGATATATTTGCATTAAGCATAGCTGTTTCAAATGTAAAACTACATCCAATCAAAAAGGATACCAAATCATCTTTCCAGTAATCGATTATATTTTTTGTTTCGTTAACTAACTTACCGTGTTCGTATATTCTGTAATACGGAATNTCAGTCCTGATATCAGCTCCTTTGGCTAGTATTTTTGGTTCATATTCTCCTGGTTCCATAACTTCAAGAATTGGGCACGGCTTAGGATTTCTTTGACAAAAAAGGAGNAAATCAAAAGCATACTCACTTGGGAGTGTTACCAAGTTGGTTTGTAAATAACCTAGAGCTACCCCTGCTGTAGATTTTAAATATTTATCTTCTCTTATTAGATTCCATAATTCTTTAGGATCCTCAATTAATTCTGTTTTATTCATATTCAATACCCAAAAAGTATATTCATTAGTAAAATAATAGTATATCAAATATTTTAGTGAATAAGATATTTAGTTTCAATTTGCCCAAAAATATTTAGCNCTTAATAATTGTCCTAGTTCAATATTTCACAATTTTATATAAAGATTTATATAAAGGGTAGTAACAAATATAATTTTTTATGTTATTATCAAATTGAAGTAACTTTTTATATATTTTTGTATGTTTGGATGTTAAAAGATTATAAAGATGAATATATCCTAAATATTATTGAAAATCAGCATTATACAACTCGAACTATATTATCCTCTTTATTGGCTGTTCAAGACGAAATTGGTTATTTACCAAAAAATTCTCTTAATGTAATTGCAGAATTTATGAANGTTTCAACTAANGATGTTTGGGGAGTAGCTTCTTTTTATTTAAATTTCAGATTTGATCCTCCTGGAAAATATAACTTAGAAATATGCTGGGGGCCATCTTGTCATATCGGAGGGGCTTCTGATTTACAACAAACGGCATTAAAAAAATTAGATCTTGAAAATCAAGGAGACACTCAAGATGGAAAGTTTTCACTTAAATTTAATACTTGTTTGGGCGCCTGCCCTCAAGCACCTCTTATAAGTGTTAATCATAAACTTTATGGAAAAATGAATACAAAAAAATTATCAAAAATTATGGATGAATTAAATTGAATTACGAAAGTCTGAAAAATGATAGCGNTATAAGATGGTCAGAGTTAAGNAATGGCAATATACCTTGGATCAGAGTAAGCGATGCTATGTGCTGTGGTTCATCACTAGGTTCNGAAGAAATAGTGGAAGCTATAAAAAACTTTNGCAAAAAAAATAATATATCACTAAATATTGATACAGTTGGGTGCCATGGCATTTGTTATGCCGGCACGATTATTGATGTGTTGATAAAAGATAAACCAAGAATATTTTGGGGCTATGTGACCATAGAAAATGTTGAGAAAATCATTGATAGTTATATATNCAAAAATAAAATAATTAAAAACAATTTACTTGGTTCTTTAGGTGATCAAACAATTAAAGGAGTCCCAAATTTTTCTGATTTACCTGGCATACANTATCAAAACAGAATAGCACTTAGAAATTCNGGAAACATTGCTTTTAATGACATTCATCAGTACATTGCTAACGGAGGTTTTTCAGGATTAAATAAGGCTTTGAGTTCCATGAGTTCTGAAGAAGTNATTAATGAAGTGAAAAATTCTGGCTTAAGAGGNAGAGGAGGAGCAGCTTTCCCTACAGGCGTTAAATGGAGTTTTATGGCTAATTCCAAAGGTAAGAAATATATACTTTGNAATTGTGAAGAAGGAGATCCGGGAGCATTTAATGATAAAGGTATATTAGAAAGTGATCCTTTTACACTGATAGAAGGAATGATCATAGCAGGATTCGCTACAAATTCTACAAATGGTTACGTTTTTATTAGACATGGGCACGAAGGCCCAATTGTTAGAACTGAAGAAGCTATAAAACAAGCTTATGAAAATGGATTGTTAGGGGAAAACATTTTAGAATCAGGGTTTTCATTTGACATTGAGGTTTCATTAACAGGAGACTCGTATGTCGCTGGCGAAGAAACAGCATTAATGGAATCAATNGAAGGCAAAAGTTCGAGACCACGATCTAGACCTCCTTTTCCTGCTGCTTATGGAGTTTGGGGGAAGCCTAGTACGATAAATAATGTTAAATCATTGTCATACGTTGCAGAAATCATAAGAAATGGAAGTGATTGGTTTAAATCAACAGGAACAGAAAGCAGTTCTGGCACAGCCATAGTTTGTTTGTCTGGAGATATATCAAATCCAGGAATGTATGAAGTTGAGATGGGTTTGTCTATTGGTGATGTGATTGAAAAATTGGGTGGAGGTATCCCAAATGGAAGAAAGCTTAAAATGTTACAAACAGGTGGTCCTTTAGGAGGAGTTTTAGGATCTGATAGCCTTAAAGTAAAAATTGATTTTGATGAAATGGCAAAAGCAGGTGCAATTTTAGGNTCTGGCGGAATTATAGTGGTAGACGACAGGACTTGCGCTGTTGATCTAACTAAATCATTAGTAGCTTTTTGTCAGTATGAATCTTGTGGTAAATGTTTCCCATGCAGATTAGGAATGACTCATCTGCTGGAAATTGTTGAAAAAATTTCTAAGGGTGAAGGAGTTATTGAAGATTTANCGCTTATGAATAAAATAGGTAAAAACATGCAAGCCGGATCTTTGTGTGGGCATGGGCAATTAGGGTATAACCCGATAAGCTCTGCATTAAAACATTTTCAAAAAGATTTTGAAGAATGTATGAGTGGCGATTGCCCTACGGGTAGTTGTAAAAAAAGAAATATAGTTTTCCCCATTAACACTCGTCCTAATGCNTGGCAAGTTAAATCAGGACAAGTTTATCAGGGTAAGATAAGGCAGGTGGTCAATGATAGAAAATAATATTGATACAGTAGATATAACTATTGATGGCAAGAAAATAAAAGCTGGTAAAGGTAAAAANATACTTCAAGCTGCTATGGATGCAGGAATGTATATACCTTATTTATGTTATTACCCAGGAATGAAATCATATGGTGCATGTAGAATGTGTGTAGTTGAAGTAGAAGGTGGGAGAGGAATGCCTGCATCTTGTACTACGCCTGTAGCTGATGGAATGAAAATTAATACCCAAACTGACGAGTTAGTTGATTTAAGAAAAGGAATTATGGAATTACTTTTGTCAGAACATCCACACGGCTGCCTCACTTGTCATAGAATTGATTTGTGCGGACCAAGTGATATTTGTCTNAGACATGTATCAGTAAATGATAGATGTATTACTTGTCCAAAAAATGAAAGATGTGAATTAAAAGACACAGTCAGAAGTTTAGACATGGAAATGAATAGCCCTCTAACTTATAACTATAGAGGAGAGCATGTAAAGAATGATGATCCATTATGGGATATGGATATGAATTTATGTATAGTTTGTGCCAGATGTGTCAGAGTTTGTTCTGAAGTTAGAGTTGATAATGCTCTGACAGTTAAGGAAAGAGCAGGAAAAGTAATAATAGGAACTTCTATGGGCGATAGCTTGATTGACGCAGGATGTGAATTTTGTGGAGCATGTTTGGATGTTTGTCCTACAGGAGCTATAGTTGAACGGGATTATAAATGGGAAAAAGCTGAAAACAAAACGACTTCTATATGTAATTATTGTCCTATAGGATGTACTGTGGACTTGGAAACAAATTCAAGAGAAAAATTAGTTAGAATCGGTAGTAATCTATCTGGACCATCGAATAAAGGACAAACTTGTTTTAGAGGTAAGTTTGGATTTGATTTTGTTAATTCTAAATCTAAAATATTTTACGCTATGGCACGAAAGAATAAAATTTTAGTAAAATCTACTATTGCTGACAATATGGAAGCTATTTCCGAGTTGATTCAAAATACAGATCCTCAAAAATATGCAATGATTATTGATTCGAACTTAACTAATGAAGATATGTATTTAGCAAATAAATTTGGTTCTGAAATTGTTGGATCCAACAATATTATTTCAAATGCAGATCTTGATAGTGGGCTGAGATACAAANTAACAGAAACACTAGGTTATTCTTCTGCTTCAAATACTGTGCAAGACCTTAAAAATTCTAAATCTTATCTTGTTGTATCTTCCAATGTCACTGAAAACCATAATGTGTTATCTTTACCGATAAAACAATCTATTGATTCGGGTACGGCAAAGATGGTAGTAATTGATCAAAGAGAAACTGAAATGACAAAGTTTGCTACATTATGGCTAAATCCATATCCTGGGACTGAAGCATATCTTGTTGGAGGAATCATAAGATCTATCATAGATCAGGCTTTAGAAAATAAAGATTTTGTCGAAAATAATTGTAATAACTATTCTGAATTCAGAAATTCAATATGGAAATTTGATTTAATGAAAGTATCTGCTNTTACAGGTATAAGTATAGANGACATTAGTGAAGCAGTTAATATACTTACAAATGGTCCCATGGCAACAATTTATTCAAATGACACTATAAAACCAGAGAATTTGGAAGAATTGGTAAAATTACTTGTAGATTTAAGTCTAATCACTGGCAATATTGGCATAAGCGGTGGTGGAATATTCCCTCTTTATAGAGGATCAAACTCTCAAGGAGCAACTGATTTGGGTCTTACTACAGTAGTTAACAACCCTACAGATTTAGATATTATCGATAACAGAAATATTTCATATGCNAAAATATTGGACATNATTAAAGATAATAAAATTGAAGTATTGCATTTGGTAGGTGATTTTAATGAATCATATAATGATGAATTATTTGAAATTTTAAATAAAGTCAGTAATAATATGAAAATTATTTCTCANAAATCATTATCGAATCCTAATAGAAAAGAAATATCAGATTATATTCTTCCTTCTACGACTTTTGCTGAATCAGAAGGAACTAAAACAAATATTGAAAGAAGAATTCAATTACTAGATATTGCTATCAAGCCTAAATTTGATCAATCTCAAGTTTATCAATCCATGCAAAATCTTTCAAAATACTTTGGTGATNANAAATTNAAAAATANNAANATANAAAATATATTTNATGANATTTCTGAATCTGTTCCNATNTATNNAAATTNNNATTNTAAGTNNTTAAANNCTAATAANAANAATACATGGCCNATTCATNAAAATAATACNAATAATATTNTGTANTCNATGAAAATNAATGCAACAAATCACNGANTTTNAANTNCAAATCNCTNNNCTTNNAGATTCAGATTTNAAACAAAATGGNTANTATNTAGCTATGGGAAGAGTTTTGAATAAATCANNATTTACAATAACTCANAAACCNAANGATCAATCNACNTTNAAACAANTNNANAATTTATCTATTCANCCAGATGATGCTATAAANCACAAATTGAAACAAAATCAAAAAATNAAATTGCTNTCTGATAATATGTCAAANCCTNTAGATTGNATTGTNATAACAAATGGAANAACNAAAAATGTATTNAGNATTACNACGTTATTTGGNAATATGATTAAAACACTTGATGAANCAAAATCAGATTTNAAATATTATTCAGTTCCTAATTTAGATCTTGTGTCTGTNAAAATAAAAAAATAAACTNTAAATATAATTTATTTTTTTTAATATTATGAATACTAATTTNCCTGCTAAAAAAAAATTACTTGAAACNGANATAGTCAAAATAGANTATTTAAGTGATTTGATGATTAANGTTTGGNTTNAAAANCCNGATGAATANAACTTTAAACCNGGTCAATATTGTACANTAGGTGTNNANGGAATNGAGAGAGCNTATTCTATNGCATCNGCTCCTTCTGANNAATTGATTGAGTTATTTATAGAATTNGTTGAAGAAGANGAAGGNGGTATTCTTACNCCTGTTATTTGGANTATGAAAAAAGGTGATNTTTTTACAATGAGACCNAAAGCNAAAGGAATATTTCAAATAAAAGATAAAACNCTTNATAATTANNTATTAATAAGTACAGTAACCGGNGTNGTTCCATATGTTAGTTTTGCNAGANCNTATTTAGANAANAATGATTCAGANATGAAATTTCATATNCTTCAAGGATCAAGCTATGTTGACGAATTTGGGTATTTGGAAGAGTTAAACGAATTGTCAAGTATACATAAAGATAATCTTCAATATGTNCCAACTATTAGTAGACCAGAAGAATATAGAAACAAATCATGGAAAGGATCAGTTGGCAGNGTAAATANGATAGTCGACAAATATGTCTTAGATAATAATTTAAAACCAGATAATACAATTGTTTTTGCATGTGGCAATCCTGATATGATTATTGATATACAAAGAAATTTAGAAGATAAGAAAGGATTTCAAGTTATAGAGGAACGTTTTTGGAAATAAATGAGTAGCAATATGACTCCTGCCTGGAAACAGTATATGAATATAAAAAAGGATTATACTGATGTAGTTTTGTTGTTTAGAATGGGAGATTTTTATGAAGCTTTTGATAATGACGCTCATATTTTAGCTGATATTCTACAAATCACACTTACTAAAAAAGAATTTGGGAAAAACCAAAAACATCCCCTAGCAGGATTTCCCTTTCATTCATTGAATCAACATTTATCTACTTTGGTTAAACATAATATTAAAGTTGCGATTTGCGAACAAACAAGTGATGATGTCAATTCTAAGGGTATAATCGAAAGAGAAGTTGTAAGAGTTGTAAGTCCAGGGACNGTATACGAAGAGCATTTACTCGACACCCAAAGTAATAATTATCTTACAAGTTTGTATATTTCAGATGAGATAATTGGTATATCCTATATAGACGTATCTACAGGGGAACTAAAAGTTTCCAAATTGAATAAAGAGTCAATATCATCTGAGTTAGCAAGACTTAATTCAGCTGAAATATTGTTGAATTCTTCAGACAATCAACTCTTNGAAAATTTTCATACTGTGATTTTGGATAATCGAGAATTTGTAGATTTTAATTTTGAAATAAGTATTGCTCAAAATCTAGATAAAATAGTAAGCGAAACATGGTTTCTNGAAAAAGATGTAGACACAAAATCTTTTATTGGTTTGTTAAATTATTTGAACAAAAATAAGTTGTTAGCAAATATAAATTTTGGCAACACAAGATATTATCAAGTCTCTGATTATATGTTTATAGANCCTCAAACAAGAAAGAATCTTAGTTTGTTTCCTTCTAAANCTAATTCNTTTTCTCTATTNAACACCTTAAATAGTACGCAAACACCTATGGGAGCAAGACTACTTAAACATTATATTGGGCAACCATTAATAAATTTAAATAAAATCACTAANAGACAAGAAATTGTTGAATGGTTTTATGTTAATAACACTATAACCAAAGAATATAGAATGAAAATTAGTAAATTGTCTGATATTGAAAGATTAGTATCTAAAATATCTAATTCTAACCCTGAACCGATTGATGTTATTTCGTTAGCTCANAGTATTAAAATTTTAGATGACAGTGTATCTTACTTGTCATCTAAATCAATAAATAAAAATATAAAAAAACTAGTGTTACTATTTCCTGAAATCACAGACATTNCAAATTTAGTAGAAAGAAATTTTGATATNNAGTACTCCGGCAAATTAGGTGATGGAACTCTTATAAAAAAAAATGTTTCCAAAGAATTAGATGAGTATATTTACGCATTAAATAATTCTAAAACTTTACTCTCAGAACTAGAATCAAAAGAAAGAAAAAATACAAAAATTAAAAATCTAAGAATTAGATTCAATAAAATATTTGGGTATTATTTTGAAGTTACAAAATCACAAATAGAAAATGTTCCTGAATATTTTATNAGAAAACAAACTCTTGTTAATGCTGAACGTTTTTTTACTGAAGAATTAAAAGAATTGGAAACTAAAATTAGTATATCCATAGATTTAGTTTCTGAACTTGAAAGAAAGATTTTTAATGATGTTTGTGATTTTATTATTTCACGATCATCATTGATTTTATATTCATCAGAAATTTTATCNAAGTTAGACGTATTATCAAATTTTGCCACGATTGCAATTGAAAATAACTATATTAAACCCAAAATCGATAATTCTATAAAATTGAATATTAAAAAATCTAGACATCCTATGGTTGAAGAGATAATTGAATCAGGGAAATTTGTATCCAACGACGTTATTATCGATGATTTAAGTCAACAGATAATTTTACTTACAGGTCCTAACATGTCAGGTAAATCAACATATATAAGACAGGTAGGTATATTAACTTTGATGGCTCAGATTGGGTGTTATATCCCTGCAAAATCTGCTGAAATTGGAATTGTTGATCGAATATTTACACGAGTGGGATTAGAAGATGATTTGTCAGAAGGAAGATCAACCTTTATGACCGAAATGTTAGAAACAGCTTTGATTTTAAAGGAAGCTACCAAAAGATCTTTAATAATTCTTGATGAAATTGGAAGAGGTACTAGTACTTATGATGGTTTAGCAATTGCAATGTCAGTCGCAGAATTTATTCATGAAGATCATAANATGAAATCAAGAACATTGTTTGCNACACATTTTCATGAAATGACAACTTTAGAATCAGATTTTATTAGGATTAAAAATTATCACGTTAGCGTTATAGAGGATGGCCAAAGAGTTGTATTTTTGCACAATATAAAAAGAGGTATTTCAGAGAGAAGTTACGGAATCTACGTTGCTGAATTAGCAGGNATGCCTCAACAAGTTATTCATAAATCAAAATTATTATTATCAAACTTTGAATCAAATTCTAACTTTGAATCTAAAAATATCTCTGCACAATTACCGCTGAATTTAACTGACAATAATTATGATGACGTTAAAGAATTAATAAATAATATAGATACTAATGAAATTACACCCTTAGATGCTTTAATTAAGCTTTCTGAAATCAAAGAAAAATTCAAAGAAAAATAATCAAACATATAACTTGATTTTAATTGCAATTCAGACATATATCATATTCAATTAAATTATTAGATTTTTTTGACTAACTAATGTTAAACATTAATGATAATTTAAATAATTTTGAAGATGGACAGTCATATAGATATCTAGAAGACAAATTTAATATTTTAGAATCATTGTACTTAGTAAATCCAAGTATTAGCTTTGAAGCTTTTATAAATCAAAATAATCCNGAAATAACCGATTATCTCAATCTAATTAATTTTTCGTATTTTGATAATTATTCGGTAGTTTCTGANAGAAATTTTTCAGAAAATTTAAAATTATATATAGAAAATAACTTTATTTTATTTAATCATAATTTNACTTCTGAAAATGTATTAACTGAATTGAAAATTATGTGGACAGTTTTGATGAGTTGTAATTTTTTGAATTCTCCATCTGATCAAACAAAAAACAAATTGTTAAAAATGTTTAATCATTTTGTAGAAACTAAATCTATACATTTAATAACTCCAACTTTGAATTTTAAACCTTAT
This sequence comes from Chloroflexota bacterium, assembly GCA_002715665.1. Next base: position 10,694 of record PAZO01000006.1, read on the forward strand.
CATATCGCTGAATTGTTATCTGATTTTGATAATGATTTTTTATTAAAAAAAACATTAAGNTTGTATGTTAATGATATTTTNAATCACTATGANAAAGCTCTTCCTGGGATNAAATTTGAGTTTGATATNAATTTNANTACNNTAAANAGANTTAANAAANATCCNCAATTGATTAACTTTTTATGGAATAATTTTGTTAGTTCGATTACAAATAAAATAAATTATAGATTATGTAAAAATTGTAATGATTTGTTTAGCACTACAAGTGAACGGAAAATATTTTGTAATTATATTTGTAAAAANAGAAAAAGTTCTTCTGATGCTTACAACAGATTCAAAAAAAGAAATTTTACAAAATTAACTTCCAAACCAGGATTAACAAATAATTCTAAGCCCTACAAAATTATAACAAATTAAACCTAGAGAAATAGTTGAAACAAAAACATATACTTATAGCTGTATTGATAGTTTTTTTATGGGGATTTAACTTTGTAGCACTTAAAGTGACTGTTAATTCACTCCCACCAGTNTTTGCAGCAGCTTTAAGATTTTTAATATTATCTTTNCCGTGGATATTTTTTGTAAAAAAACCCAAAATATCTAAAATTGAATTTATTTCNATNCCTTTGTCANTAGGAGTATTTCAATATAGNCTTTTGTATTANGGAATGAGTNTAGGCTTGTCAGCTGGATTAAGTGCNGTTATNTTNCAAACNCAATCTTTTTTTTCAGTAATAATTTCTTCTTTATTTATGAATGAAAGTATTAAAATAAAAGAAATAATCGGATTNATTATTGGTGCNTTNGGTGTTTTACTTTTATTTGTTTTNAACGACGGAGATTTCAAATTTNAGTCAATTATTATAATATTNTTTGCTGCAATTTCATGGGGAATTGCAAATGTCCAACTAAAAAATTTAGGAAATATAAATATGGTATCTTTTTTAATATGGATATCTCCGNTTGNAGCAATTTTCTTATTTTTTATTTCTTTTTATTTAGAGTTCGATCAAATTAAATCAATTGTCATTACTGATATTCATATTAGTGTTTTATTATCAATTTTATATACTGCTTGTATATCTACATTGTTAGGATTTTCNCTGTGGCAATATTTGTTAAATAAATATAATTCTGTGAAAGTAACACCTTTTGGGNTATTAGTACCNGTAACAGGNTCAATATTTGGTNTCATAATTTTNAATGAGATNTTAGAAATTTANCAATTNNTTTCAGGAATAATTATTATTTNAGGAATAATTATGATTANNTATAAAAAAANGTAATNTNTATTTTGCTTTNCTTGGAATTATTTTNTTAGGCCACCAATTCTTTTGNCCCAATAATTTTACAATAGCNGGNACTAATAAAGTTCTTGTTATAAAAGTATCAATNATNACNCCAATTGCNACAGCAAANCCNAGTTGNAATAAATCAGTNAATGGNAGTACCATNANNGCAGAAAAAGTNCCTGCTAATATTATTCCNGCNGAAGTAATNACTCCACCTGTTTGAGANACAGCAATACGAGTTGCTTCAGACAGTGGGTGTCTTTTGGCTTCTTCTCTGATTCTACTCATTAGGTAAATATTATAATCAACACCTAATGCATTTAAAAATACAAATAAGAAAAATGGTAATCCAGCGGTATANGCAGGTTGGTCAAANATATAATTGAAAGCGAGAAGAGATATTCCTATTGTAGAAAAATAAGTAAATATTATTGTTGCGCAAAGGTATATTGGTGCTACAACTGATCTTAGTAGAACCAATAATACTAAACCTATTGCCAATAAAATTATTGGAAGGACGACTAATTGATCTCTATTAACTGCCTCTCTTGTGTCNTANTGNACAGCTGTTTCTCCACCAACGTANAGTTTTGATAAATCAATCCCTGTTTCATTCNCTTNTGNAGAGATATAGTTTCTTATTTGCGGTATGAGGTCCATTCCTTTTTCATTATATGGGTTCTCNTTGAGNACAAGTTCTAATTTTGANATAGAATTATCAGGAGATGAATAGTTAGCTACTTTAGCTAAAATTGGTAAATNTTGAGGATCTTNAGANTTNAGNTACTGTNCTATTTGATCTGCNCCTCCAATTGGNGANTTTATNCCAAATGGNCTTGTTTGACTTGATATTCNATTCACTCCNGGAGCATTAATTAATATCTTAGAAAGNGTNTCTATTTTTTNAAGATTTGAATTNTNAANNGNAGCATTTTNAGATTCNAAATCAACATAAATTTCTACAGGAGCTAATTCACCTGNATTAAANCCGGNTCTTAATAATTCAAAACTTTTAACAGAATCAGCATTGTTTGGAAGACTTGCTAATTGATCATAAGTTGGCTTCGCTCCAATTAGCCCTGTAAACATAAGGATCAATATTGAAGAGGTAATCAGAAGAGTAGTTACAGGTTTTGTTATNACCCATTTTGCNACNCTNGAATAGATNGTCTCNGATGGNTTTGTTGATTTTTTATTTTTACCAATAACAAANTAATATGNTAATTCNAATAATCCAATAACCGCATAGAATGGGAAAAGAATNGAAGCTATTAATTTTGANCTNCATGAGTAATCNACNGGGAAAAATGTAAATTTACCCATTATGCACATAAGNGANGGCACAAGAGTTAGAGCTGCGATAAGCATCAATAATACNGCNATNCCAATNACNGGNCCAAGTGATTGATAAGATTTCAATATACATAAAAGNAAAATAGATGAAGCTATTATTATTGTTAGAGCNGCAGAAGCAACAGCNCCNCCNACTCCTTTCATAGTTTTTTTCATAGCTTCGTGNTTNTCTTTTGTTTTNGTTAATTCTTCTCTGAATCTNGANGAAATNAAAAGGCAATAATCTGTNCCNGACCCAAACAAAACAACAGTCATTATTCCAGTTGATTGNCCATTTATACGTAAAAAATCNCCTGTTCCNTGATCTATCCAAGCAATTACTCCNTGTGCTACTTGAAAAACNAANCCTACNGAAATTAAAGGGAGNAAGGCAGTAACTGGTGATTTNTATATTAANAAAAGNAGAACAAGAACAAGTACTACAGTNACAATTAGCAACAATCCGTCTATTGANCTAAATACTTCTATCAAATCAGCTANTAANCCTCCNGGACCTCCAACGAGTACTTCTAAATTATTTTCTTTATCTAATTCGTNNCTTATTAATNTTCGCAATTTTTTTAATTCACNGGGATATTCATCAGCAAANGGNGGAATGTTCAAGTTAACTATCATTGTCATAGTATTTTCAGAAGGAGANACAAATTCACTTCTAGCTTGAGGNAAACTAAATACAGAAACTATATTTTTAAGNTTTAGAGAAGNGTCNGATTTAATTNTNTTTTCTAACTCTGATAATTTTTGTATTTCTGAAGNNGTGAATNCAGCTTTATTTTTAGTTTGAGCAACAATNATACTCGGAGCTTCTATAGATCCTGTGCTGTATCTTTCTTCTACTAGTCTAGCAGCTTTAGTTGATTCTGCACTTTCNGGTAGAAAATCTGTCTGATTTACACTTTCTGTAAGTTGNGGTGCAAAAGGGANTATNAATCCTGNNANTAATATCCATGNAGNNAGAACAATCCACTTACCAANTCTNGAGCTAGAGAAATTTGTTATTAAATTAATTATAATATTTACCNATAAGTTTAAAAATTAATTCTTTCACAAAANATCNNTTTNATCAANATNTGTTACAAATGCTAAATATAAATAANTTTCAAATAAATTATAAAAATTTAATTTTTGTGATTATTTTNATTTTTATTATTGATGTTCAAAAGATCGAGGCACANAAACCATTTTTCCCACCTGAATCAAATTCTAAAGAACAAGCTTTATATATCAATCAGCCAAATATTTCACAGGTTTTCTATTTTATATTGTCAGAAGAAAAAAAAGAATTTTGGTTTGAATTATCTTTAGTCAAAGGGCATAATTTAATTCTAGATTTAGGAGCTCCTAAATTTGACGATTATCAAAGTAAATATCCCAATTTATATTTGNATTACCAAGATGAAAATGATTTTACCGAAGTTTTATCTTATACAAGCGATAATAAATGGGGATTGTCAGAATTTCACGAACCATTTACCAATACTTATTCATGGGTATATGTTAAAGATAGATTTTTAATAGAAAATGAAGGAACTTATTTTGTTAGAGTTACATCGGAATATATAACTGATTATAAACTATGGTTCGCCACAGGAATTATTGAGGATTTTGGGATTTCAGATTTAGCTAATTTTGCTGGAACAAGAAATAAAGTACGTGACTTTCATTCTGATACCAAGGATTCTGATGATATTAAAACTAGTTTGACTGATCCCCCAACTAGCCTNGAAAATACAAATAATTTTATTGGAATCATAAAAATTAATAAGTCAGTTATATATGTTTTAATTTTAATCATTTTTATAATAGTATTGTTTTTATATATAAATAGAAAATTGAAACAAAGACTTAGGTGAGGAAATGAAATTAAAAGAAGGCGACAAAGCTCCCGATTTCAAATTGAAAGATACAAATGGGAATCTAGTAGAATTAAATGATTTTAAGGGAGGGAAATTAGTTTTGTATTTCTATCCAAAAGATGACACTCCTGGGTGTACTATTGAAGCGTGTGAAATCAGAGATAATTATTCTGTATTTAATGATAATAATATTTCAATATATGGTATTAGTGCTGATGATGAACAATCCCATCAAGCATTTACAAAAAAATTCAATTTACCATTTCCTCTTCTTTCTGATATAGAACGAATTATGTGTAAAAATTATGATGTGTCATATAAGGCAGATGTGGATGGGGTGGAAGTTGAAAGAATATATCGAATTACATTTGTNATTGATGAGGATGGATATATTTCTAAAATTTGGAATCCTGTAGACCCAAATGGACATGCAGAACAAATTATTAAATTTTTGGATCTATGATTTTTAAAATTTAATATGTCAAAATTAAATAAGCACAAATCAATTAGAATATTATGGATTTTATTTGGCAGTATTTCTGTGGGATTGGGTGTCATTGGAATATTTGTACCAGGTTGGCCGACAACAATTTTTTTGATAATTGCTTCATATTTTTATATTAGAAGCTCAGAAAAACTATATATGTGGTTAATCAATAACAGATTACTAGGAATATATATTAAAAATTATTTGTCTGGAAAAGGAATGCCCTTAAAAGCTAAATTAATATCTATTTTTATAATGTGGGTATTTGGTTTGCTTTCTATAACAATTTGGATACCAGCGACATTGTTGTTGGTAAAAATTGTTGTTTTATTGTTATTAATTATAGGTACTTTATTTATATTAAGAGTTAAGACTTCAAAGTGATTATATTAAAAACCTACTGAAGCGGCATATAAAACTGCTAATACAATAACTGGAACCCCAATTAGCATGAANGATTTAAACATATCGAGAATTTTTGTATTATTAAAATTAATAATACAATAATAACAAAAGAGGGGTCGTATGAATATTTCTAAAGAAGAATTAAAAAAGAAAGTATCTGAAGAAATTGATAATAATAAAGATAAATTAATAAATTTTTCAAAAGATATAGCAGAAAATGCCGAAACAGGTTACAGGGAGCTTAAAACATCTTCCAAAGTAAAAGAAATATTTAAAAGCTTGAATTTAGGATACACAGATGGTCACGCTATTACAGGAGTTAAATCTGAACCAATAAAAGGAAGATCTGATGGTCCAACTATTGCAGTTATAGGTGAATTAGATGGATTAATAGTTAAAGATCACCCTTTGGCAGATTTAAAAACAAGCGCAGTTCATGCATGTGGCCACAATTGCCAACTCGGATCAATGGTTGGTGTAGGATTGGGTCTTATTAATAGTGGAGCNAGTCAATATTTAAATGGGAATGTAGTATTGTTTGCAGTTCCTGCTGAAGAAACTATTGAGAATGAATTTAGAATAAATTTAATAGACGAAGGTAAATTGGGATTTATGTCAGGCAAACAAGAATTAATTAGAATAGGTTCTTTTGACAATATTGATTCAGCAATGTTAAGCCATGCTACTACAAATCCAGAAGATAAAGATTTATCTGTAGGAGGTACGTCTTTAGGGCATGTGGTGAAATATGTTGAATTTCATGGTAGAGCTTCTCATGCAGCAGGNGCTCCTTATGCAGGAGTAAATGCTCTCAAAGCTGCAAATATAGCAATGATGGCTATGGATTTACAGCGAGAATCATTTAAAGATGAGGATAAAATTAGAGTTCATGGAATATTAACAGAAGGTGGTACTGCAACTAATTCTATACCTTCAATAGTTAAATTAGAATGGAGAATTAGAGGTCGAACAATAGATATAGTNAACGAAGTTAATGAAAAAATCGACAGNTCATTAAAAGCGGGTGCGATGGCAATGGGTGCAAATGTAAGAATCAGATCTATTGCGGGAAATTTACCTATGTTACAAAATAAGGATATTAATGATATTTACGCTAAAAATGCGNATCAAGTAGTNGGGGAGGATAATGTAAAAGTTCATCCTGATGATCAATCCGGAGGATCTACTGACATGGGTGACCTTAGTCAAATAATGCCAATNATTCATCCAAGGAGTGGNGGTGCAATAGGAGTCGGGCATGGTAANGATTATTATATTGATGATTATTATAAATCTGTGATTAACCCNGCTAAATCTATGGCAATGACTGTTATTGATTTATTATGGCCAGAAGAAAATAGATTAAAAGAAATTATGAATACTCACANTCCTAATTACACTAAAGATCAGTATATAAATTTACAAGAAAAAAGAATGGGTAATGAGTTTCATGAATTTATGAAATCTTGATATTTGCTAAATATTTGAAATTTATAATANTANNCATATGGACATCATAATTCCATCACCTCCTTTTATTAGAGGCTAGTATAATATTTACTAGCCTCTATTATTTTAGANCNACTTATATGAATTTAAACAAAAAGATTTTAAGCATAATTATTTTTTTATTTTTAGCTTGTTCAACTAATGAAAATTTAGTTAATCATGATCCTAATTCAGAAATGTACAAATTAATGGCAAAAGAAGATTTGTCTAATATAGATTTAACTGAAAAGTACAATGTCATTAAGAATAAAAATGATTTGAAAAAAAATAAAGCTGAAAAAGAGTTTTATGATAAATATAAAACTAACGATTTTAAAAAGATTTATGAAACCAGGCCATATACTTTGATTTATTTATGGGAAGAATCCTGAGCAACATGCAGATCTGCAAAATCCTCGGTGAGAGATTTAGAAAATATTATTAACAAAGATGTTTCTATCTTGTATTCTATGCAAATAAGTAAAACAGATTTAGGAATGGCTTTTGCAAAGTATTTTAATAATACAACAGTTCCTTCTACTTATCTTGTAAATGATAATTTAGAAATTATAGATCACAAAAATATTACACCGGACAAATGGTTTTATGCGCAAATGAATAAAGATTTGGTTAACAAATTATTAGGAAAGGATTAAAAAAATCCAAAAAAAAAAGCCAGCTATTTAAGCTGACGTGAGATTACTATAACAGAATTAAAACAGACTTGTCAACCCCCTCCCTTCATAGAGTGTTTAAAACCATAAAAAAAATTATAATTATAATGATTCCCATGTTCCATCTATCACTCTCCATAAATACCATGAGAATATAGTTCTGTATGGTTTCCAGTTTTTTGACTCATTAATCATTTGTTTTTCAGTATGCTCTTTTCCATAAAGAATGTTAAAACCTTTACGTATAGCTAAATCACCAACTGGAAAAATATCAGGCCTGCCTAGAGAAAATATTAAAATCATATCAATTGTCCAGGGACCTACTCCTTTAATTGAGATTAATTGTTTTTTTAAATCGCTGTCATTCATAGAACTTAAGTCTTCATTTGTATACTTTGTTTTAATAAAAAATTGAGATGTTGATCTTATATATTCAATTTTTTGTTTAGAAAGACCGGCAGATTTTAAATTCACCTCATCTTCGGACAAAATCGCATCGGGTGTTATTATATTTTCTGAGAATAAATTTTGAAATTTCTTATGCACACTTAAAGCTGCTTGAGTGCTAATTTGTTGAGATATAATTGATCTGATTAACGATAGAAAAATATCTTTTGATCCACGATCTAAATTTGGAGTCCCATATTGCCTATATAATTTTTGCATAATTGGGTAATTGCTAGAAAGATAGTTAATTCCATTTAATAATTCTTGTTTGTTAAATAAATTTATCATTTTTTTAAATTTTCATAATATTGTTTGATTTCATTTTCACTAGCTAACTGCAACTCTTTTGATTTAAGAGTGTTTAGCTTGAAAGGCCCATATTCAGTTCGTTTTAATTTTATTATATTTAACTTCAAGTAAGACATTATATTTCTTATTTCTCTATTTTTACCTTCTACAAGAGTTAGTTTTAATTTGGTTGTTTTTTTCTGTGTATTTATTATTTGATATGAGAAAGGTTTGTATTTTATATTTTGAATCATTACACCTTTGCTTATTTTCGCTAAATCTTCTTCTTTGAATAATCCGTTTACTGTTACTTCATATACTCTTTTAAATTTATTTTTAGGTAATTCTAAATTTCTTGTTATTTCTCCATTAGACGCTAATATCAACAGTCCTTCAGAAAAATAATCTAATCTTCCTGCAGTTTTGTAGTTTCTATATTGTTTGTCAATAATGTCGAAAATAATCGGTTTGTTATTTTGCTTTTTATTCGAAGTTATATATTTAACAGGTTTATGGAATTTTAGTATAGATATTTTATTTGTGTGTTCAATTAATTTGTTATCAAGCTGAATATTGTCATTTTCACCTACAAAAGTAATTGGCGAATCAATGGTTGATCCGTTGACTTTTATTCTATTTTGTTTGATGTATCTTTCAATTTCTCTTCTTGATCCGATATTTTGGGATGCCAAATATTTAGCTATTCTCAAATTAACTCCATAATACTTTTTCTCCAATTATATATGGATCTTTTGCTCCGGTGATATGCCTTGTATCTACTTTTATTTTGAAATAATTAGATGCTGCCAACATCGCAAAAGCATAGGCTTCTTTATATTTTGGATCTATTCCTTTTTTTGCTATAGACAATATTTTGAATTTTGGAAGTAGTTCAGAAAGATTAGTCATAATTGCTTTGTTTTTTATACCTCCTCCTGAAACATAAATGGATGTATTTTTACTTTTATCATTTGCTTTCACATTTAAAGATATACTTAATGAAGTGAAATAAGCTAAATTTGCTAAGTTATTTTCATGTGAATCAAAATTATTTATATTTTTATCTAACCACTCTTCTCCAAAAAGTGATTTGTCTGCACTTTTTGGAGGAGAGTCTAATATGAATTTTTCATCATGTATCCATTTATTTACCAGATTAATATCAATATTTCCATTTAGCGCCATTGTGCCATTCACATCATATTTTTGAGATAAAAAACGTAAACAATAAAGATCTGACAAAGACATTCCCGGGCCTGTATCAAAACCCGAAATTTTTTTATCTTTATTTATAATAGTAATATTTGATATGCCCCCGATATTTAGGGTGATAACATTTTCTTTCAAATCATTAAAAATCCAATTATCTACAATTGGCATTAATGGAGCTCCTTGACCATGGTTAATAATGTCTTTTGTTCTAAAATTATGAATTACAGGAACTTTAAGTTTTTTTGATATGTATAATGGCTCACCTATTTGGATACTTGCATTTTTTCCTTTGTGATAAATAGTCTGCCCGTGAATCCCTATCATATCTATTTTAAATTTATTTTTTACCACCCAATTATTAATTTCAGTAGCCCATAATTTTCCTAAACTCATATGATATTGTGCTATATTATCAATTGAAGATGAGTTTATTTGTAATAAAGATTTACTAAATTTTTCAGAATATTCTATATATTGGGTTTTAACTATTTTCGCAACAGGTATTCCATTTGATAAGTTGCATTGAATCAAACATAAGTCCATGCCATCACATGACGTTCCTGTCATTAATCCAATTATATTAATTTTATTCATATCTATATAATTTTATATAAAAATCCCTGGTTAGCTTCAAGTAATTGATCAGCATCTTTGTAGTCAATGTTTTTAATATGCATTACTATTGCATGTTTGATTTTATAATTTGATTTTTCAAAAAGTGTTGTGGCAAATTTTGTGTCAGTAACTGTTATTTTACTAATTATATCAATTGATCTTTTAATTAATTTTTTATTTAGAGGTTTTACATTGACCATGTAATTTTTATAAGTTTTTCCAGATTTGATCATTGAAATAGTTGTAACTAGATTTAGTAATTGCTTGGTTAAAGTACCGGATAACATTCTTGTTGAACCTAAGATTTTTTCGTATATGACCCCAAGTTGAATGTTTATATCATAATTATTTTGTGATTGATTAGATATCAAACAAGTTTTGATTTTTTTGTTTTTACTATTATTTAAAGCTGCTATTGTAAATGGCGTTGTTCCACTAGCACTAATTCCTATAACAAGATCGTCAGATCTTAAGCCGTGTGTATTTAGTTGATTTATTCCATCTGTTAACGAATCCTCTGAACCTTCAACAGAGTGAGTCATTGCATCGATTCCACCTGCAATAATGCCTGTGAATGAATTGTCACCAAAAGTAGGATAAACTTCTGATGATTCTATCATTCCTAATCTGCCGCTTGTCCCTGAACCAATTAAAAATATTTTATTTTTGTTTTGTATCCTATTTGAGCATTCAATTATTAATTTCTCTATTTCAGATTTATTATTGTTTATTACATCTTTAAAATTTATTTCTTGTATTACAAATTCGTCAATCAATTCATTTATAGATGAGTTGTCATAATCTTTGGACATATTTTTCGCATTATATATTTAATGTATTATTATCATACATATATATTAACTGGAGAAAAAGTAATGACTATTTTAAAACCTATATCTGAAAATACAAAAAATTCGAAGGTAAAAAAAATATTTAATGATATAAAAGTAATAAGAAAAATAGATAAAGTTCCTAATTTTTGGAAAACGATTGCAAACGATCCCAATACTTTAGAACGAACATGGAATTCTTTACAACAAGTTATGCAAGAAGGGCATCTAAGTTCATTATTTAAAGAGATGATTTATATTGCTGTGTCAATGACAAACAGTTGTGAATATTGTATAAGGTCACATATAAAGTCAGCTAAATTGAAAGGTATGGATGATGAAATGCTTAAAGAACTAATCGCAGTGGTGGGAATGGCAAATGAAACTAATAGTTTGGTTGAATCATACCAAGTCGAAGTAGATGAAAATTTGAAATGAATATTAGTACCAAATAAATTCTGTACCAAGCATAATATCTGAGCCAAGTAATATGCCAAGTAATATACTTAATATCCCTGCAACGGCATTTAATCCATTTACTAAAAATTTATTATTATTACCTAATGCAAATGGAAGAGAAAGAAGAAATGTCATCAATGACATCGATATGATCGTTCCAAGACCAAATAATGATATGAATAACAAACCTTTAAAAACATTGTTAATTGAAGGGAGTAACATCAGCATCACTGCAGCGCTGCCAGCTAAGCTATGTATTATTCCTATTGAAAATGATTTAACCCTAAAGTGAGGTTTATGGAATTTGAATTTAGAATGTTTTTCACTTTCTATATCATGCTCATTGTCATCATGAATTTTAAATTTAGGTAAATTTAAAAAATTGTATGCTCTGCTAAATAATAAACCTACTAAGTCTTTGTTTTTTAGAGATATTACTAATGCTTGAATTCCTAAAATTACTAACATTAATGCTACAATAAACTCAAAGTAGTGAGATATACTCTCATAATTATTCATTAAATCTCTAAGATTAAGAATAATAAAACCAAGAATAAATAGCGGGATAGTGTGCCCCAATCCCCATGAAGATCCAATCCAAAAACCTCTCCATATATTTTTTGATTTTGAAACAATTGTAGATACTGCTACGACATGGTCGGCATCTGTAGCATGCCTTAATCCCATAGCTAGTCCAAGAACAAACATTGTAATCCATTTTGAATCTGGCAGTGTTTCCTCTAAATTAGAAAAGTTAACTATTTGAAAATTTAATATATCTAACATTTTATAAATTTGAAAATTATATTTTGATTATATTAAAATCAAGGCCTTATTGCAATTCGTATGCAATAACTATTTGCATTTAATACATGTCCCAACAAAAACATAATTATTATTTATAGATTCGAAATGAGTTTCATTTTTTAATATTGAATTTATAGAATTAATTGAATTATTTGGAAGATCAATAATTTTGTCACATTTTTCACATATTAAATGTACGTTTTGATTTTTATCATTTATAAAATAGATGGCAGATTTATGTGGCACATGAGAATGTGTTAATAATCCTAATTCTTCTAGCGCATCAAGGGTTCTGTAAATAGTAGTTTTATCAACTATTGATCTCGATTCAGAATTAATTAATTTATATAATTCGTTGACACTGAAATGAAAATGAACATTTTTTTCTAATACTTCACATATCATTTTTCTAGATTCTGTGATTCTATATCCGTTTTGTTTTAAATGTTTTAGCAATTCCATTATTAAATTATACCTTAATCTTTTATGCATACTGGTACCTAAACCCATACTACTTGACAGTATTATTTTCATACTTATATAATCTTTCGCACTTAGTATACAATTTGAATTAATAGAAGAGATTGAGAATAAATGAAAAACTTTGATGTTGTTATAGTAGGTGCGGGTCCTTCTGGGGTAGGGATGGCTTCTATGCTGAAAGATATTGGAATAAAAAACATGATTATTCTTGAAAGAAATCAGGTAGGAGATACTTTTGATAAATGGCCAAAGGAAATGCGATTTATAACTCCTTCATTTACCACTAATTATTGGAGTCATATTGATCTTAATTCTGTTGCGTCTGGCACTTCTCCTGCATTTACTCTTGAAACAGAGCATCCAACCGGAAAACAATACGCTAAATATTTGAGATTAATATCAAAGCATTTTGAATTACCTATTAGAGAAAACACAGATGTGGAGAAGGTACTATATTCTAAAGATCATTTCATTATTCAAATTAAAGGTGGAGAAACCATCAAGTCACGCTTTTTGATTTGGGCAGCAGGGGAATTTCAATACCCTAATACAGAAGTATTTTCTGGTTCTGAATTATGTATACATAACAGCCAAGTAAAAAGTTGGAAAGAAATTGAAGGCGATCAAATTTATATAATTGGTGGTAATGAGAGCGGAATTGATGCAGCAATTCATTTAAGTAGATTGGGCAAAAAAGCTGTTGTATTAGAAAGTAATCCAGATTCAAATACAAAAAAAAGAACAACTGACCCAAGTGAAAATCTATCTCCTTATACTATAGACAGACTAGAAGAGGAAATGCCTAATGAAAGAATTAATATTGTTGATAATGCTAAAATTACAAACGTAAAGTTAATAAATAACAAATATCATATTTATTTAAATGATGAAATATTTTCTGATTATAAAAGTACAACACCTCCTATTTTAGCAACAGGATTTGAAAGTAGTTTGGTAATTGTTAAGGATTTGTTTGATTGGGATGAAAGCAAATCTTATGTCTTATTAAATGAACATGATGAATCAAGTAAAACCCCAGGATTATTTCTTGTTGGACCACAAGTTCGTCATGAAGATTTGATCTTATGCTTTATATACAAATACAGACAGAGATTTGGAGTTGTATCTAAAGCAATTGGTGAGCGTTTAGAGATGGATGTAGAATTTTTAGAAGAATATCGTAAAGAAGGTTTGTATTTAGATGATCTTGGAGCTTGTGGAGAAGAGTGTCCATGTTAATTAAAAAGAATATGAGTTTTAAAAACAATTTTAATTTAATTTGGTTATTACAGTTGATTGCAAGCACATCTTGGATTGTTTCTATTTTTATTTATGGATCATTTGCTACAGGTGATTTTTTTCAATTGATAGCTGCATCCGCTTGGACTGTAGCTAATATTATTAATTTTTTTAAACCTTAAAATAATTAACCAAAAAGCCATTCGGCTAGAGCTTCAGGATATGCTAGAATAATCTTTCAATTGTAGTAAATCATGGCTTTATCAGTAGCTAATGTGACATTTGAGCATATTATTTGTTTAGATAATTAGTATTACTGAAGGAGATAGGAGCGTAGCTCAGTTGGTAGAGCATTGGTCTCCAAAACCAAGGGTCAGGGGTTCGAGCCCTCTCGCTCCTGCCATGATTCAATTAATTTGCAAATATTGTTTTTAGGCAGATTTGTTTTTTCAATTACTTGATTTGATATTAATAATTCAATGAGATTACAGACAGGAAGTCCGACAATATTTAATTTACAACCAGTGTAATCCTCTACAGGAGAATTATTGTTATCTTGTATAGCGTATGCTCCGGCTTTGTCTAAAATGTCATTATTTTCTATATATTTGTAAATTTGAGAATTGTTCCAATTTTTAAATTTTACTTTACTTTTTTTCACTAGGCTCGTAATAGATTTGTTATTAGTATTTAATACTGATATAGCTGTTATTACAAAATGAGTTTTATTATTTAGTTTTGTAATCATATCAATAGCAATTTTTTTATTTATTGGTTTTCCCAAAATTTCTTTCTCTAATGACACAATTGTATCTGAAGCAATTACGAATTCATTAAGAATGTTATCGTTGTTTTTAACCTTAAATTCACTTGCTCTTATTACGTAGTCTACAGGAGATTCATTTAATACAGGTTTGGGCTCAGCGTCAGATGAGTTCAAAATTTCAAAAGATAACCCTAGCATTTTACTCAACTCAATTCTTCGAGGTGATTTTGATGCTAATCCAAATTTTTTGTTTTGCTTTATTTGTATTTTATTCAATGAGTAAATATTATATTATCTCTGTAAAATTTTATTATAGTAATTATGAATAATCCTTTATACGAACAAATAACATCATTGTCACCTGATTATATAAAAGAAAAATTTGATGAGTTTTTAATTGAAGATTCACCACAAGGAGATCCAACTTCAGATTTAACTGTAGATGATACAAAAACAGCTGTATCATATTTAGTTTGTGAAGATTCAGCAATTTTTTGCGGAAAACCAATTATAAAAGCTCTGAACCATTTTGAGACAACTATACTTTGCGAAGATGGAGACGAATTAACTCAAGGTCAAAAAATAGCTATTATAAAGGGGAATGCTAAAAGTTTATTGAGATATGAAAGAATTTTATTAAATTTACTTCAAAGATTAATAGGGATTTCTACTTTAACTAGAAAATATGCAGATATAACGAAAGATAGCGGAATTAAGATTCTTGATACACGTAAAACTACTCCAGGGTTAAGATTATTTGAAAAATATGCAGTTACTGTAGGAGGAGGTTATAATCATAGATTGAATTTATCAGAAGGTTTGTTAATTAAAGATAATCATTGGGTTGCCTCTTCTGATGATTTTTATAAAATTATCCAAAATTATAATATGGAATATCCAATTCAAGTTGAAGTGGATCAAAAAGACCAACTAACTAAATTATTAGAATATAACATCGATGCAATATTGTTAGATAATATGTCACCTGCATATGCTCAAGAATGCGTTCAAATAATAAGAAATGTAAATAAAAATATTTTTATAGAGATTTCAGGTGGAGTAACAATTGATAATTTGCCTGGATATTTAATTAAAGGTGTTGATGGAATATCTTCAGGTGCGCTTATTCATCAAGCTCAAAATACAAAAATAAAATTAGAATTTGAATAAATATTTTCAGGCGATCTATAAGCCGAGTTCTGTAGTTTTAAACTGACAGCTATCTATCTAGGCTTAATGTTGCCATTAAGCTCAAGCGGCCTACCCAAAGTACTTGGATATGAGATAATCCATTTCCTTTTATCTGGCCTTTCACTAAGTGGGGTTTACCATGCCTTTGTTGTTACCAACAAAGCGGTGAGCTCTTACCTCGCCTTTTCACCCTTACTATGATAATTCATAGCGGTATTTTTTCTGTGGCACTTTCCTTCAAGTTACCCTGACCAGCCGTTAACTGGCACTCTTCTCATTAGTGCTCGGACTTTCCTCTATATATCAGAAATATATAGCAGCTGTCCAATCGCCTGAATATATTATGTGCATTATAATATATATATGTAAATAAATTTACATATAATTTATAATATAAAAATTAGTAATTATAAAAAATAAACTTTATGCTAAATAAACCATCTGCCCAAAGAGATCAATCAGGTTCTTTAACTATAACAATTTCCCAAGACGCTGTTAAGCATATTAAAGAATTTGGCAAAGTTGAGGGTAAAAATGATACAAATCTTAGGGTTGCAGTTAAAGGTGGTGGTTGCTCTGGATTAACTTATGTTTTAGAGTTGGCTGACAAAGCAAAAGAAAATGAAAAAATTATAACTGAAAACGGATTGGAATTGTATGTTGATAAAAAATCATATATTTTCCTTGCAGGCACAACACTTGAGTACCAAGGTGGATTAAATGGTAAAGGATTTGTGTTTAACAACCCTAATGCTAAAACAACTTGCGGTTGTGGTACTTCGTTTTCGGTATAGATATTATGGAAAGTGACACGTCAAAAAAAGTTTATTTTCATCAACCTTCCAATTTGTCCTTTATAACAATCAAAGGCGCTGAAGCTTTAGATTTATTAGATAGACTTACTACTAATGATTTAAGCTCTATTAAACCTATGGAACATATATATACTATTTTAACTTCTCCAAAAGGAAGAATGATTGATATGTTAAGTGTTTTAAGATTAGATGACTATATCGTTTTAGGATGCTCAAAAAATGCTCTTAATTCTGTATTAGAATGGATTGATTTTTATACTTTCGGAGAGGACATTGAAATTATTTTAGATCAAAAAGATTATGAATCAAGCTTAGTAATTTTTGGTGATAATTCTATAGAATTGTTTAACAAAACATTTGATTTAGATATGTCACTTTTGGAAGGAAAATCAATGTATGTTGCATTTAATTCATTGTCAGCAGGAAGAACCAAAATTTTAATTGTTAATAAAAAGTTTTATCATAAAAATCATTATGAGATTTACTCCACTCATGATAATATTCAAGAATTAGTTTCTTATTTTGCTAAAACTCAAAACTTTGATTCTATATTGATGAACGATAATAATTTTAATGATTACAGGATCATAAATAATATTCCTGCATATCCATCAGAAATAAATGAAGAATATAATCCACTTGAAGCTGGACTTAAAAAATATATAAGTTTCAACAAAGGTTGCTATGTAGGACAGGAAGTTATAACTAGATTAGAGAGTTACGAGAAAGTTCAGAATAAATTAGTTCTAATTAAAGCTCTCAAACCATTAGGTCCAGACATAACTTTTGAAGATACTATTATTGGGAAAATCACATCACATTCATCTGACACATATCATAGTGGTGCTTATAAATTAGCATATATGAAGAAAAAATTTTTAAACGACAAAAATGAAAATTTCGTAATACATAATCTAGATGATATAAATAATTAATTTATTAAGCTATAGCCACCATCTAATACAATAGTCTGACCTCTTATCATATCAGAATTATCACTACATAAAAAAATCACAAGATTTGCTATGTCATTTGTACTAATTGAACGACCGGCAGGGTTTTTTTCTTTGGCTGATAACATTTCTGATTCATTAGGGAAACTCTTAAGGGCATCTGTTTCAACTATACCTGCTGATATAGTATTAACTTTTATATTTTTATCGGCTAATTCTACTGCGAGATACCTAGTAATGGATTCTAGTGATGCTTTAGAAGTTCCAACTAAAAAATAGTTTGGTAGGACTTTTTTAGATCCTAAGCTAGATATATTTACAATCGAACCACCATTTTTCATAAGCTTTGAAGATTCAACTGATAATAACCATGGTGCTTTTGCGTTTATGTTGTATGTCCAATCCCAATGTTTAATTTCTAATTCATATGATTTTTTATTAACACCTGAGGCTGCATTATTTACGAGAAAGTCCACAGACTTATATTTGGATTTAATGGTATTAAAAAAACTATTTATTTGACTTGGTTCGTTTAAATTACATTTTATATAATCACAATCGACATTGTATTGAGTTATTTCTTGTTTGGTATTTTTTGCTTCTTCATGATTTCTTACGTAGTTAAATATTATATTTGCACCAAGTTTGGCAAATTCAAGGCATATAGTTTTTCCAATACCACGGCTCCCACCAGTAACAATAATTGTTTTATTTTTAAAATAATTCATGTTTACAAATTAAAAGATATAAAATTTAAATTGCCATACCACCATCAACACTGATGATTTGTCCAGTCATATACTTTGCTTTCTCAGAACATATAAACCCTGCTAAGTGAGATATGTCTTCAACTTCTCCAAAATGTCCTTGAGGGATCCAAGTCATAATGGTGTCTTTTTGCTCTTGTTTGAGTACATCTACTGTTTCTGTGTTTATATATCCTGGGGTAATTGTATTTACGGTAATATTTCTTGTAGCCACTTCTTTGGCTAAAGATTTTGTAAATCCCATCATTCCAGCTTTTGAAGAAGAATAGTTAACCTGTCCAATGTTTCCTCTAATTCCAACAACTGAACCTATATTTAGTATTCTTCCCCATTTACTTTTTAGCATTGATTTTAATGCAGGCTTAGTACAATAGAAAATACTGTCTAAATTAGTTCTTAAAACTCTTTCCCAAGCTTCGTCAGACATTCTAATCATTAAATTGTCGTCTATAATACCTGCGTTGTTAACCAATATATCGATTGATCCAAATTCAGATATTGTTGTTTCTACTATATTGTAACAATCCTTCTTAATACTTACATTCCCTTGAATTATAAATGCTTTGACTTTGTAATCTTTTTCTATAATTTGTTTTAATTCTTCAGCTTCTTTTTTTGAAGAATTATAATTTATTGCAATATTATTTCCTTGTTTTGCAAGTTCTAGTGCTATAGCTTTCCCAATTCCTTTTGCAGCACCTGTAATTAATGCATTTTTATTGTTTTTCATTTGTTTTCTCTGTTGATAATTGATTTATTTCTTTATTCATTTCTTCAATCATATTACTTTTTATCCATAAAATAATACTGTTTATTGCTTTTTCAACTGTTTGATGATTAGCTTTTCCATGTCCGATTCCGACAACTCCATTTACACCAAATAATGGAGCAACCCCGTAAGTTTCGCCCACATTAAAGTAATTTAAAGCTTTATTAGATATTTCAAACTTAGTATTCTGATCTATGTATGTATCTAATTGTTCCTCTATAAAATCTTTAATTAAAAACCCAGCAGATTCTAATAATTTTAAGAGAATGTTACCAACAAAACCGTCACAAACAACTACTTCAGCTTTATCATAAAACAAATCATTAGGCTCAATATTACCTACAAAATTTAAATTTGTATTTTCTATGAGTTCAAATGTGTCTTTTGTTAATTTATTCCCTTTACCTTTTTCACTTCCAACATTTAATATTGCAACTCTAGGGGAGTCGATTTCAAATGTATATTTTGAATATATTGATCCCAACACTGCGAAAGTTACGAGCTGGGAAGGTTTGCAGTCTACATTAGCACCTATGTCCAATATTACTGTATTTGGGGAACTTCCTATTATAGGACCCCCAACAGTTGGTCGTTCAATTCCATTCATCATACCAAGAGTTAAGGCTGAGGCTGCCATAGTTGCTCCAGTTGACCCCATTGATAATAACCCGTTTGCTTTTTTATTTTTTACAAGAAAAGAAGACACTGCTATCGATGATTTAGGTTTTTTCTTTAATCCAATAACAGGTTGTTCTCCGTCTTTAATTACACCCTCTGAAGGTACTATTGTTATCCTATTTGATTCAATGAATTCTAACGCGGAAGGTCCTAACATGCTTAGTGCATTTTTTATTTGGCTTTCATCCCCTACAAGCAGAATAGATAAATCGTTATTTTTATTTACTGAATTTACTGCTCCTTTTACGATTTCGTTTGGAGCATTATCTCCACCCATCGCATCAATAGATATAGTTATATTATTATCAATCATTTTTTTATTTAAAATTTATAAGTAAAAAGAATCATATATTAAATCTTTACTGTAGCGTAACCCTTTACAGCTTCAGTTCCGTCTTTTTTTATGACAGCAATATTTAATTTAATCATGTTATTTTCAAT
This sequence comes from Chloroflexota bacterium, assembly GCA_002715665.1. The sequence continues at coordinate 31,009 of PAZO01000006.1, forward strand.
GTTTGACACTGTACTGGTTGCAGTTATATCTTCATTCATGAATATAGGGAGTTTAAACTTGATATCTATAGACCCTTTTTTCAACCATGCGTCTCCGAATTCACTGAATAAAAATTCACTCAAAAATGCACCTATCATCATTCCGTGAGCTATAGTTTCTTTAAACATAGATTTAGAAGCAAAATCTTGATTAATATGTATAGGGTTTTTATCCCCACTTGCCTCAGAATACATAATCACGTTATTTTGAGTAACTTTCATAGAATGTGATTTTAATCTGTATCCTTGAGTATATTTTTTCATGATATAAGCAAGTTACATTGAGATTTATGAGAAAGAGATTTTTGTGTGTTGTAGATGTTTATGTTAATTGAAATTATCCGATTCCCAGATCTAATTAAATTTTTAGTTATTTCGGCAAAAACATAAATTTTAGAATTTTGCTGTAATGGACATGAAAATTCGATTTTTTGTGAAAGATGAATCGTTCCATCTGGTAGAGAGTATTTTTTAAATATTTCTCCAAAAACCAGAGCAGTTGGAAAAAATATAGGAGTATGCTTTGTTTTATTAATATTCCCTTCACTTTGTACACTTTTCATATACAAAGACAATAAATTTGAAGACAATATAATTTCGTCATCAATTAAAGTGGTATTTATTTTTGCTTCACTTAATTTCATTGGTCAAGGAACTAAATATATAATAAATTATATATTATTTTATCTTAAGTTAATTTATTTTATATATATGATATATAATCTTTCAGAAATGTTTAAGCAATCGCTTGGATTTAGCAAACAATTAGTAATAAATAATTCTAAGCATAACTATTACGACATCGGGAATGTTAAAGTACAAAAATCTGTGATTAATTTAACTAAAACTGACAAAGGTATATGGTTATCAGGCACGATTCCCGTATGCATTGAGTTGAATTGCTCAAGATGTTTAGAACATATTGATCTTGATCTTGATATTAATTTGAATGAAGAATTCTTAGTTGATGATGGATTTATTAATGAAGATTCATTTACTATTGATAAAGATAATCATTTAAGACTACATGAATGTTTAAGAGAATATATAATAATAAACATTCCTTTAAAACCAATTTGTTCGAAAAAATGTAAATTAATGAATTCCTAAGTAGTTTGTAATCTGACAAATTTAATGTAATATATATCTTGGATTTTAAATATGGCACCATTACCTAAGAAAAAACATTCGAAAAAAAGAAAAAAAGACCGAGCTTCGCATTTCGGAATTAAAAACGTTCCTTTGACTAAATGTAATGAACCTGGATGTGACGCTTTCATTGTTCCGCATTCCGCTTGTCCTGAGTGTGGATTATATAAAAGTCAACAAATTTTAGATTAATAGTATATATAATGATTAAAAGCGATAAAATATTAGAATCAAATTCTAATTCAGCATTTATTTTCCCCGGACAGGGAAGCCAAAAAGTCGGTATGGGTAGAGATTTGCTAGATATTGATGTTTCCGCCGAGGTTTTCCAAAGAGTAGACGATGCTCTTGATCGTAAATTAAGTGACATTATATTTAATGGACCAGACGAGGAATTGATGTTAACAAAAAATGCTCAACCTGCGATTATGACTGTTAGTATCGCTTGTTATGAAGCTTTGAAATTAAAGATTGGAAATTCTTTTCCAACTCCAAAATACGTTGCAGGGCATAGTCTTGGTGAATATACATCTTTATATGTCTCTGGAGCATTAAATTTGGAAGAAACTGCTAAATTAGTATCATTAAGAGGGGAACTAATGCAAGATGCTTGTGATCAAAATCCAGGTACTATGGCTGCAATTATAGGTTTAGATGAAAAAGCAGTATATGAAATTAGCAGGCAGACTGGAACTTATGTTTCTAATATTAATACTGATTTACAAACAGTAATTAGTGGTGATAAAACAGCTATTGTTTCGGCAATAGATCTAGCAACTTCTAGAGGAGCTAAAAGAGCTATACCACTTAAAGTTGCAGGAGCTTTTCATTCAGATTTAATGAAACCCGCTGCTGAAAAGATGCAAAATTATATTAATGATTTACAATTTTCAATCCCATCAATACCTATAGTCGCCAATTGTAGTGCAAAACCATTAACTGATGTTTCTGAAATAAAAAAAGAATTGATTACGCAGATAACAAATTGTGTAGATTGGAATAAAAGCGTTAAATATATGATTAACGATGGAGTTGATTCTTTTGTAGAATTTGGCCATGGAGGAGTTTTGGGCAATATGATTAAGCGAATAGACTCTAAATCCAACATAACTTCTGTTGATACGACTGACTCAATTAACACATTAACTCAATAAATGAACTTAAAACATGATCAGCCTTATTTTTACGGAAGAAGGACTTTTTCAAGAATTTTAACCCTTCAATACTTGTACAAATTAGATATAATTCCTGGATTTAATAATACTGAAATAACAATGGGTGATGCTTCATCAATTTTGAATCAAATTCAGATAGATGGATTTAGTGACAGTATTTCAAATTATGAAATAGAAGATATTCAATATGCTAATGAATTATTAAACGGTGTAAATAATCAAAAAAATACGATTGATTCTATAATAGAGACTTTTGCTACCTCATTTCCATTGAAAGACTTGCCTATAATTGATAAAAATATCTTACGTATTTCGATTTATGAAATTAAATATGTTAGTTTAAAGGTTGAGATAGCCTTAAATGAGGCAATAGAAATTGCTAAAATATTTGGATCAGAGAAATCTTCTTCATTTATTAATGGAGTATTAGATTCTTTTATCCAAAAAAAATATAAAAATAAGGAGATAAAATGAGTTTGGAAGACAGATTGAAAGATATTGTTACTGACAAATTAGGAGTTGAAGAAAACCAAGTAGTTCCTTCGGCTTCATTTATGAATGACTTGGATGCTGATTCTTTGGATTTAGTTGAATTGATAATGGCTTTTGAGGAAGAATTTAGCACTGATGATAACCCTGTAGAAATATCAGATGAAGATGCGGAAAGCATTTTAACAGTTCAGGATGCTTTAGACTTCTTGAAAAAGAAAGGTATTTCATAAATAAATCTTATTAAGAAATTAACCTTTTAATAAATAGAAATTGTAATTAATTTTCATTATTATTTATTTTTTATACATAAAAAATAACTTATGGATGTAATTACAAATTTTATAACAGATTTAAGAGCAATTTTTGGTTTTTCCTTACCTTTAATATTGAGTGTTTATTCAATTAGTTTTTTAGCTTTTTATTTTTTCGGTTTTAACAAGACCAATCTGCGAATTAATTTTACTTTTACTTTGATTTTGATTTTTGCAATATTTGTACTAAGTAATTTTAGAGCTGAGAATGAAATCACCAAATATTTTGTCTATACTTCAGATAATTCATTAGGAGGAAGTTTAGGGCAACAAATCCAATCAAATTCAATTTTTGCATTTTATTCTACAAGTTTATTCTTTGTGTTTATAATTTTGTTATCTATAAGTCCCAAAAATGTTATTAAAGCATTTTTGAATTCTGGGTTGATCTTTATAATGATAATCACACTGAGCATAAGATCATTTTTATCTTTATTTAAAAAATTTGGTAAAACAGAAAAAATATATATATCCAAAAACACTGCACCACAAACAATAACTTCACCGCAAATTTTAGGTATTTCTGATGAACTTGATTATTCGTTAAATGATGATGAAATAAACTCTGCTAATTATGATGATAATAACAAAACCCAAAATAATTTTTCAAAGATTGATTCTAAAGATAATTCTAAGTGGTTTCAAAAAAAATCAGGCCCATATAAAAATGACGATATATTGATTAAGAACAAAGATAATAGTACTAGTTATTTTAATACTCAAGATTCTGAAATTTCTAAAGATAACTTTAATATTCAAGACTCAAAGATTTCTGATGAAAATTTTAATTCTATACCCAATTCCGCAAATTTAAATAACAATTTAAAAAAAGACTATTTACCTTCAATTGATTTGCTGAATGATCTTGAAGAAGTTTCAATTTTACAGGAAGAAATAGATGAAACTGCTGAGAATATAAAAAAAACGTTGGATCAATATGATGTAGAAGTAGAAATTGGGCAAGTCCAACCAGGCCCCGTAGTGACATTATATGGCTTAATTCCTGGTTGGATTAAAAAAACAAAAAAAGAAAAACAATTTGATTCAGAGGGCAATCCTATAGTTGATGAAAAAGGGAAACACGTTTTAAAAGAAGTAGAAAGAAAAAATAGAGTAAAAGTTGATGCAATATTTGCTCGTGAAAAAGATTTGTCTTTAGCTTTAAAAACTCCTTCCATAAGAATCGAAACTCCAGTACTTGGAGAATCTTTGGTTGGCATAGAAGTTCCGAATCCTAACCCAGGAGTTATAGGAATAAAGTCAATGTTGAAATCAAACGATTATCAAAATATTTTTAAAAAACATGATTCTTTGCCTATTGCTTTAGGTAAAGGATCTGGAGGAGATAATATTTCTATAGATTTAACTAAAATGCCTCATTTATTAATTGCTGGTGCTACAGGTAGTGGTAAAAGTGTATGTATGAATTCTATTGTATCTAGTTTGATATATAGCAAATCACCTGATCAATTGCGATTAATGCTTGTAGATCCAAAAAGAGTTGAATTAACACAATATAACGGAATACCTCATATGATTTCGCCAGTTATAGTTGAATTGGATTCTGTAGCTAAAATCTTTAGAGGAGTTATAAATGAGATGTTTAAAAGATATAAACTAATGGAATCCAAATCAGTTCGAAATATTTCTGAATTAAATAGTAAATTCCCTAATTCTTTGCCATATTTAGTAATAGTAATTGATGAACTTGCTGATTTAATGATGACTAGTGGAGCAGAGATAGAAAGGTCAATTTGCAGATTGGCTCAACTTGGTAGAGCTACAGGAATTCACTTGGTAGTAGCAACCCAAAGGCCTTCAGTTGATATTGTTACAGGATTAATAAAATCAAATTTCCCTAGTCGTATAAGCTTTAGTGTTACTTCCAGTATTGATTCAAGAACAATTTTAGATTCTACAGGTGCAGAAAAATTATTAGGGAAAGGTGACATGTTATATTTGCCTGTTGACGGAGCCTCTCCTGCAAGATTACAGGGTTGTTTTATAAATGATCAAGAGATATCAAATTTGGTAGATTTTTGGAAAAACAATTCAGTTTCTAACTATAATTATGATATAAATATCTTTGAAAATATAGAAAATGATGAAGGGAATGTTTCCGAAGAACAATTGAGTAATGACAAAGATGTTCTTTTCAATGATGCAGTGTCTTTAGCTCGAAATACAAAAAAACTTTCAATTTCTTTGCTTCAAAGAAAATTAAGAATTGGATATCCCAGAGCGGCCAGATTAATGGATGAATTGGAAGAGGAAGGAATTGTAGGACCGCAACTTGAATCAGCAAAATCAAGAGATGTTATAATTAACTAATAATTTTTACGTTTTAGGAATTATCTTTTGAAAGAATTAAATAATGAAAATGTATTTTTCAATGCTGAGGAATTGATAACTAATGCACCAGATCAAGATTTCGATTCATGTCTCAAATGCGATTTTAATCTAAAAGGATCTGAATTATATAATACTTACAGGGTATGTTCGTCTTGTAATTTCCATTTTTATATCAAGCCATATGACAGATTGGATTTGTTAACTGACAGAAAGTCATTTGTTGAGTTTAACCAAGAATTAACTAATAATCATGAATACACACAGGATGAACTTACGGAATATAAAAAGAGAACTAAATCAGATGTTGAGCGTACAGGGTTGAATGATTCTGTAATAACAGGAATTGGAACAATGGGTGGCAATAAATGCGTAATAATATTGATGGATTTTTCTTTTATGGGAGGGAATTTAGGACTTATCTCAGGCGAGAAAATTTCGTTAGCTATTGACGAGGCAGTATCAATGAAAATTCCGATTGTTTCAATTATCTCTAGTTCAGGAACAAGAATAGAGGAAGGAATACTTTCTTTGATGCAAATGGCAAAAGTTACATTATCTATGGCTAATGCTAAGAGTAAAAAAATCCCCTCACTATCTTTACTCACTAATCCTTGTACAGGGCAAGCATATATTACTTTAGCTACGTTTTCTGACATTATATTATCTGAACCCGGAGCTTCTGTTGGAATGAGTCCATTAAAAGATTTGAAAGGTGATTATGGTTCAGTAGATTTTGAATCTAGAGCATCTGATTCCATGCTTACAAGAGGTTTGATTGACTCTATAGTTCATAGAAATCAACAAAAAGAACAAATATCTAGAATTATAGACTTGTTAAATAATAATCATAAATTAGTGTATGAAAATAAAGAAAGTAGTAAACCAAATTTCTCATTATCAAATCTATCTATAGATGAAAGAGTGAAAATATCTACTAGTGATAAAAGGCCTAGTTCGTCTATCTTTTTAAATAAAGTGTTTGAAAATTTTTTTGAAATCAAAGGTGATAGACTTTTAGAGAATAGTGACAGAATTATAACTGGATTAGCTCAATTAGGGAGTCAAACAGTGATGGTGGTTGCTCAGGAAAATATAATCGAAAATGATTCATTAAATGGACTTAAGTCATCTGATTTTAGAAAATGTAGCAGAGCAATTAATCTTGCTTCACGATTTAACATACCATTGATAACTTTTATTGATACTGTAGGGCACAATATGACCTACAATGAAGAAATCAAAGGCATTGGCACTTCCTTGGGTGAAACTATGCTATCTATGGCACAAATGTCATCTCCTTCAATATCAGTACTAATAAGTAGAGGAGGATCAGAAGCAGCACTTTCTTTGGATATATCTGACAGAAGATTGATGTTAGAGAATGCTATTTTAGTAATGGGTGATAATAGAGATGAAAAAGACTCTCTAAACCAACCATCAATCTTTGGTGCGAAGGAATGTAAAGATTTAAAAATTATTGATTCAGTGATTCCAGAACCTGTAGGTGGAATCCATATGAATCCTGAAGAATGCTTTAGTTTGTTAAGAAAATTTTTAATGATTGAACTTGCTATGTTAAATAAAAAATCTGAAAGATCAAGATTTAAAGATAAATATAAAAAATTTAGAAATATATCGGATTTTAATAATTCATATCTATATAACTTGGCTAATGAGGCTATTTCTGCTAAGGGGAAAATTAGAGATTATATTTCTAAAAAAATAAGTGACAGAAAAAAGAAAATAAGAAATATTAAAAGTGAATAATTATTCTATACTATAGCAAAAGGGTGATTAAACTAGCCAATGAAAAATAATAATCCTAAAGCTCTTATTTTTGATGTCTTCGGTACAGTAGTTGACTGGAGAGGTAGCATAAAAAATGGGTTAAAAGAACTAATTCCTAACAAACTGAGTGAACAAGATTTAGAATCATTTGCAGTAGAATGGAGAAAAGGATATACAGAATTCATTCAAGATTTTAATTCAGGTAAGAAACAATGGAAAAAAATAGATGATGTACATTATTCAAAGCTTATTGAAATTTTAAAAAAAGAAAATTACTTTGAATTCCTAAATGACTCACAAAAAAAAGAAATAAATTTACTTTGGCATAAATTAAATCCGTGGCCTGATACTGTTGAAGGCCTAAATTTACTAAAAGACAAATTCTCAATAGGAACTTTGTCGAATGGGAATTTTTCACTGTTACTTAATATGAGTAAATACTCAAAATTAAAATGGGACTTTATTTTTTCTGGAGATATATTTAAAAAATATAAAACTAATCCGTTGGTATATAAAGAAGCATGTGCTTATCTTGATCTGACAGAGGGAGAAGTAGCACTGGTTGCTGCTCATGAAAATGATTTGTTGGCAGCAAAAAATGTTGGATTGAAAACTTTTTATGTAGAGAGGAAAAATGAATTTTCTTACTATAAAAAACCAGAAAACTTAGATAATTTTGATTTGGTAGCACAAGATTTTATAGACTTGTATCATAAATTGTGAGCAGGAATGTAATCTTAATATTTTCAATAAATTTAGTACTTAAAGTAATAAAATGATTATAAACAAAGATAACCAGTATAAGTGAAATATTTTTAAATTACTCCACCGGTTTTAGATCTTTGATCCTCAAATAATTTTATTTTGTTTTCTTCATTGAGAGTGAGACCTATATCATCTAATCCATTTAATAGGCAATATTTTCGAAATTCTTCAATATCAAAATTTATTGATATTTCTTCTGTATCATCCCAAATCATTTGAGATTCTAAATCTATATTTAAATTAAATTCATTTTCATTAGTTGTTTTATTAATTATTTTTTTTACAATTTCTTTATTTAATACAATCGGTAACAATCCATTTTGGAAGCAATTGTTATAGAAAATATCAGCAAAACTAGGTGCAATAATAATTTGAAACCCATAATCGCCTAATGCCCATGGAGCATGCTCCCGCGAGGACCCAGATCCAAAGTTATCTCCGGTAACAAGAATAGAAGAATTTTTATATTTTTCTTTGTTTAAAATAAAAGAAGTGTTTATTGATCCATCTTCGTTGAATCTCCAATCATAAAATAAAAATTTTCCATACCCTGTTCTTTCAATTCTTTTTAAAAATTGTTTTGGTATGATTTGATCTGTATCTACGTTTACCATATCTAATGGTGCAACTTTACCTTTATGTCGGTTGATTGGTTTCATTTATATCTCACGTGTATCAACAAAATGCCCGGCTATAGCTGCTGCTGCTGCCATTTGTGGGCTTACTAAATGAGTCCTTCCATCTTTACCTTGTCTGCCTTCAAAGTTTCTATTTGAAGTTGAAGCACATCTTTCTTTAGGAGATAAAATATCTGGATTCATTCCTAAACACATAGAACAACCAGCTTCTCTCCATTCAAATCCTGCTTCTATAAATATTTTGTCTAATCCTTTATCTTCAGCTATCTTTTTTACTAAAGTAGACCCAGGAACAACCATCGCACTTACAGAAGAGTTTACTTTTTTATTTTTAACTACCTCGGCAGCAGCTTCTAAATCTTCAATCCTAGAGTTTGTACATGAACCAATAAATACTTTATCGATTTCTATGTCTTGTATGTTTGTATTTGCCTTTAATCCCATATATTCCAAGGCTTTTATTATTGAAGATTTTTCATCTTCGTCTTGAGAGTTTTTAGGATCAGGTATTTTCCCTGTAATGGGAGCAACCATTCCTGGGTTTGTTCCCCATGTAACAAAAGGTTCAAATTCATTCCCGTCTATATTTATTTGTGTATCATATTGTGCATTTTGATCTGTTTTTAAATTCAACCATTCATCTGTAGCTATTCTAAAATCATCACCTTTAGGTGCGAAAGGCTTATTATTTAAATAAGCTATAGTTTTTTCATCGGGCGCAATCATTCCAGCACGACCACCAGCTTCTATAGACATATTACAAACAGTCATTCTTCCTTCCATGCTTAAATTAGTTATCGCTTCACCTGTGTATTCTATTGCATGTCCCACGGCTCCACTGATTCCTATATTTTTTATTATTCCAAGTATTAGATCTTTAGCAGTTACTCCATTAGGTAAACTTCCATTAATATTTATATTCATAGTTTTTGGTTTGAATTGTCTGATAGTTTGTGTGGCTAATACATGTTCTACTTCTGATGTACCTATGCCCATAGCAAAAGCACCAAAAGCACCATGTGTTGAGGTATGACTGTCACCACAAACAATTATTTTTCCTGGCTGGGTAAGTCCTAGATCAGGACCAATTACATGGACTATTCCTTGGTTTTTATGGTACATATCATAAAGAGTCACACCAAATTCTTTGCAATTTTCAGATAGTGTTTCTACTTGTTGTTTTGCTATTGGATCCGAAATAGGATCACGACCTTTCCAAGTTGGAATCGCGTGATCAGCTACAGCTATTGTTAAATCAGGTCTTCTGACTTTCCTGTTTGATAATCTCAAGCCTTCAAAGGCTTGAGGAGAAGTTACTTCATGAATCATGTGAAGGTCGACATAAAGTAATGTAGGTTGTCCCTCATTTTCATCTACAATATGTTTTTCCCATATTTTTTCGAATAATGTTTTGGGATTTGTGTTACTCATAATAATTAGTTACTTGTTAATTTGTTTAGTCCATCTATATAAGCTTTTGCACTTGACACTAAGATATCGGTATCAGAACCTCTTCCTATGACATTAAGTTCATTACTTTCTAATCTTACAATTGCATCTCCTATTGCATCTATCCCTTCTGTAACAGCTTCTATTCTCCATTCATTAAGAGTTACTTTTATATCAATTAATTGGTCAATAGCTTTATATATAGCATCTACCGGGCCTGTTCCTGATGAAGTTGATGATTCAACTTTATTAGTTGCGTTATTTTTAATTTTTACTATAGCTGTTGGATTTTTCTCAGATCCTGATTCTATTTCAACTGAAATTAATTCAAAATTCTTTTTTGACCTTTCTGATCTTTTTTGGTCAGACATTAATATTTCAAGATCTTGATTTGTAACTTCCTTTTTTTTTGTCAGCAAGATTTTTAAAATCTTCAAATGTTTTATCTAGTTCTTCTTTTGTAAGACTATATCCTAAATCTTCTAGCCTGGATTTTAATCCTGCTCTTCCACTTAATTTACTAAGAACTAAGGCATTCCCTGTCAATCCTATGGATTCAGGATCCATGATTTCAAACGTTGATTTTGACTTGATAACACCATCTTGATGTATGCCCGAGGCATGTCTGAATGCATTTGCTCCAACTATTGCTTTGTTGGGTTGTACAGGAAAACCTGTTATATCACTAACTAAGCGACTTGTTTTATATATCTGTTTTGTATTTATATTTGTAGAAACATTCAACAAATCTTTTCTGGTATCAATAGCCATAATAACTTCTTCTAATGCAGCATTTCCTGCTCTTTCACCTAAGCCATTTATGCATCCTTCAATTTGTCTTGCTCCTGCTGTGATTGCAGCTAGACTATTTGAAACAGATAAGCCTAAGTCGTTATGGCAATGTACGCTAGTTATCACATCATTCATTCCTGGGACATTATTAATTATGTCTTCTATTCTTTGTTTAAATTCCCAGGGCATTGTGTAGCCTACTGTGTCTGGTATATTTATTGTAGTTGCTCCCGCTTTTACAGTTGCTTCTATTAATTGATACAAAAAATCCATGTCTGTTCTTGATGCATCCATTGGTGAAAATTCCACATCGTCACAGTATTTTTTCGCTTGTTCTACACAATAAACAGCCATATCAAGTACTTCTTCTCTATTCTTTTTCAACTGATTTATTATTTGTATGTCAGAACTATTAACAAATACATGTATTCTTGGGTTTTCTGATTTTTTGATGGCTTCCCATGCAGAATCAACATCAGACGGAACACATCGAGCAAGAGCAGCGATTTTTGGACCTTTTATTAATTTGGAAATTTCTTTTACAGATTCGAAATCACCAGGGGATGACGCAGGAAAGCCAGCTTCGATTATATCAACATTTAATTCTTGAAGTTGATAAGCTATTTCGATTTTTTCTGATTTCGTTAATCCTATTCCAGCTGATTGTTCGCCATCTCTTAATGTTGTGTCAAAAATAAGTATTTGATTATTTTTACTCATAATTAAATTATCCTCTTATTATTATGAATTTTTTAAAAATGGCATCATGTCTCTTAATTCTTTACCAATTTTTTCAATAGGGTGTGAACTATTTTCTTTTCTAAGTTTTTCAAAACGATGCAAACCTTCGTCATTTTCTGCGATCCATTCTTTAGCAAAAGTTCCGTCCTGAATATCGCTTAGTACTTTTTTCATATTTTCTTTTACAGATTCGTCTATAATCATTGGTCCTCTTGTTAAATCTCCGTATTCTGCAGTTGTACTTATAGAATATCGCATATAGTCTAGTCCGCCTTCGTACATCAGATCTACAATCAGTTTTAATTCGTGAAGACATTCAAAATAAGCAGATTCCGGTTGGTAACCAGCTTCAACTAATGTTTCAAATGCATATTTAACTAATTGGGCAGTACCTCCACATAATACTGATTGTTCACCGAATAAATCAGTTTCAGTTTCTTCTTTAAATGTTGTGGTCAGTACTCCTGCCCTCGTACAACCAACAGATTTAGCGTACGCAAGTCCTTTTTCTTCAGCAGTTCCTGATGGGTTTTGATGTATAGCTAATAGCCCAGGCACGCCTGATCCTTTTGTGAAAACTTCTCTCATTCTATGACCAGGAGCTTTGGGCGCAACCATAATTACGTCAACATTACTTGGTGGGACAATTGTTTTGTAATGAATGTTAAATCCATGAGCAAACATTAAGGTTTTGCTTTCATCAAGATGTGGCTTGATAAGTTCTTCGTATACTGAAGGTTGAACTGTGTCAGGTAAAAGAATCATGATGATATCTGAGGATTTTGTTACTTCGTCTACTGTATTAACTTCTAATCCATCTTGTTCAGCTTTTTCCCAACTTTTACTGCCTTCATATAATCCAATTCTAACTTTTATACCACTGTCATGAGCACTTAAAGCATGAGCATGCCCCTGGCTTCCGTATCCTATAACAGCAATTGATTTGTTATTTAAAACAGATAAATCTGCATCTGTATCGTAAAACATCTTAGCCATTTTGTAGCCTTCCTTTAAATTAATTTTTTTCTCTATTCATNGCNATCATTCNNGTNCTCATAACTTCAGTTATACCAAAATTTTCNAGAAGNTCTTGAAGTGCTTTGATTTTTTGATAATCACCNGTTGCTTCNATAATTATGGACTTAGAACTAACATCTATTATTTTNGCTCTGTAAATNGATACTAATTGAACAATCTCACTTCTAGTTTCAGGAGNNGATTTTACTTTCATNAAAGCTAGTTCTCTTGATACTATNNTTTCATCAGATATNTCAGTAACTTTAATAACATCAATTAANTTGTGTAATTGTTTTGTNATTTGTTCTACAATATCNTCCCCNCCTTCAACTATNACAGTTAGACGAGANAAATCTTCTATTTCGCTATGCCCAACTGCNAGGCTTTGTATATTAAANCCNCTNCTTCTNANCATACTTGTAATTCTATTTAGAACNCCTGGTTTGTCNTTAACCANGGCNGTTACTGTTCTTGTTTCTATTTTATNTTTTTTTATNGTCATTATTTTATTTCCTGTGAAGATGGTTCTTCCATCATATCTTGAACAGTTTGCCCTGATGGNATCATNGGGTAAACATTTTCTTCTGATTCAACAACNAAATCAATNAGGACNGGGCCATCGTGAGTCACNGCGTCNTTGATGGCACCTTTAACTTGNGTTTTATCTTTTACTCTCATNGCTTTGATTCCAAATGCNTCTGCTAATTTAACNAAATCNGGAATTCCATTATATTGAGTTGAAACATAAGATTTATCGTAAAANAATTCTTGCCATTGNCTAACCATTCCAAGAAAACCNTTATTCATTATTGCTATTTTGATTGGNAGNCTATTTTCAGCAATTGTNGCNAGTTCTGACATNGTCATCATAAATCCACCATCTCCGGCAATTGACCAAACCATTTCATTTGGCCTTCCAANTTGAGCNCCTANTGCNCCNGGAACTTCATANCCCATTGCGCCAGCTCCNCCNGATGTTATGANTTTNTTTTTATCGTTGAAAGGATAGTGTTGGGCAGCCCACATTTGNTGCTGACCTACACCTGTNACGATAATAGCTTGCCCNTCAGTAAGNTCATGTAATTGATTAATAACATATTGTGGAATTAATTTATCAGTTTCTCGTAATTTCAANGTTGGATGATTATTTTTTATTCTGTCAATTTGAGTTAACCATTCTGTATGCTCTTTTTCTGGNGCTGCAGATACTAATTCTTTAAGTGCATTTTTNGCATTTGCTACNATTGGAACTTCTACTGGAATTATTTTTCCAACNTCAGATGCATCAATATCAATATGTATTTTTTTTGATGAGGTGGCAAATTTTTCAGGATTGCCAGTTATTCTGTCATCAAATCGCATNCCAACNGCTATTATAAGGTCAGCTTGATCNAGAATNAGGTTTGAATAAGCCATNCCGTGCATTCCTGGCCANCCATAATACAAATAATGATTAGCNGGGAANGAACTNANTCCCAANAANGTATTTATNACAGGAATTTGGCATTTTTCTGCNAANGATAATAATTCATCGTANGCGTTAGANATTTTAATTCCATGTCCTGCTAAAATTACAGGNCTACTAGACTCTTGAATNAATTTNGTGGCTTTTTTAATNTGCTTAAGATTAACAGAATTNTTAGGTTTATATCCGGGNATATTNANTGATTCAGGATATTCAAATATGCNATCTTCTTGAAGNATNTCTTTTGGNATATCTACTAGNACAGGNCCTGGTCTGCCAGTTGTTGCNATNTGAAATGCTTCTTTGATTGTGCTNGCNATGTCTTTAGTTTCCATAACAAGGTAGTTATGTTTTGTNATGGGAAGTGTTATTCCAGTAATATCAGTTTCCTGAAAAGCNTCAGTTCCAATAACAGGTCTNCCNACTTGNCCAGTTATTGCAACNAGAGGNACNGAATCCATTTGTGCAGTAGCAATTCCTGTNACCAAGTTNGTTGTNCCAGGACCGGAAGTAGCAAAAGCAACACCNGCTTTTCCTGTAGCTCTNGCATATGCATCNGCTGCATGNGCAGCNCCTTGNTCATGTCGCACAAGTATATGNTTNAAATCAGGATATTCTGGNANAACTTGATATAGAGGNAGAATTGCTCCNCCNGGAATTCCNAAGATATGTTCAACATTTTCTTTTAATAGGGATTCACAAACTATTTGTGATCCATTTTTAATAATTTCTTTATTCATTTTTTCCTTTTTTAAAAAATAAAACCCGCCCCAAAGGGACGGGAATACTACCCGTGGTACCACCCTAATTGCTGCCAATTAATGAAAGCCACTTATTTAAGNTATAACGGACTTACCCGTTTACCCCTACTTTATTCAAGGTAACACTCAGAGGTGAGTTCTAAAGTTTTGTAATATCGACTTTCACCATACTCGATTCGCTAAATTACAAAATTCTTTATACTAATCCTCATCATCGCTTTGAATTTTATATTTTCAGTGAGATAATATGATAATTAACATAAAGTTATGTGTCAATTCTATCTTTGGTTAATTANAGATTAAATTATTAAGTTTTNTGATTGNAAACTTTTAAAGGGNCAAAATGAATCTAATAGAGAAATATAAAAANTTTTTGCCNGTAAATTCNAAAACTCCTATTGTNAGTATGGGCGAAGGNTTTACTCCGNTAGTTAAGTCTAAAAACATTATAAATGAAATAGGTTGTAAAGANTTATATTTCAAATTAGAGGGNTGNAANCCTTCNGGGTCCTTTAAAGANCGNGGTATGGTNATGGCTGTTTCTAAAGCACTTGAAAAAAATGTNACNAAAATAATNTGCGCATCTACAGGAAATACNAGCGCATCAGCTGCNGCATATGGAGCTTATTCAGGNATTNATACNANTGTTTTGATACCNGAAGGNAAAATTGCTCTNGGNAAATTATCTCAGGCTGTNGCNTATGGAGCAAAAATAATAAGTATTAATGGNAATTTTGATGANGCNTTAAATTTAGTTAAAGAAATTTCTGAAAACAATAATAATATNGAATTNGTTAATTCATTAAATCCTAANAGAATACATGGNCAAAAAACCGGAGCTTTTGAGATNNTCGATGAATTAGGAGAATCNCCTGATGAAATGTTTTTACCTGTAGGTAATGCAGGNAATATAACTGCTTATTGGAGTGGTTATAANATGTACAANGATCACAAAAATACTTCTCTNCCTAAAATGGTAGGATTTCAGGCTAAAAATTCTGCTCCTATAGTAGAAAAAAAACAAGTTCAAAATCCTCAAACTATAGCAACAGCTATAAGAATNGGAAATCCTGCAAGTTGGACANAAGCAAANTTAGCNTTAGAAGAATCNNATGGATCTATACATGCAATAGANGATGATAAAATTATTGAAGCTTATAAATTAATAGCTTCTATGGAAGGCATTTTTGTTGAGCCTGCTTCAAGTATTTCTATTGCTGGACTATATCATTTGAAAGAGCAAAATTATGATTTTTCAGATAAAATCATAGTATGCATTTTGACAGGGTCTGGTTTAAAAGACCCNGAAGTGGCTAATAATTATTTAGAATTTCATCAACACAAAATTGAACCAACAATTAAAGATCTAACACAAATACTTGATTTATAAACAGAGCATATGAAAATTGAATTCGAAGATCTTAATTGGTCTGAAGCAAATGAAAAAAAACACGAATGGGATGAATTGTTAATTGGATCTTCATTCCCAAACCCTTTTACCTATCTGCCATTTTATAATGCATGGATTGATACATTTATAAATGACACTGACAGTATTCGATGTATATTTTTTTACGATGATAAAAAACTAATTGGAATTGCTCCCCTTTGGATAAACGATAAAAACAAAATTGTTAGTATCTTAGGAGACAAAGATTTATTTGATTATAGAGATATAATAATTAACTCAGAGTATGAAAGTGAAATATATTCGATACTATTTCATTCAGTGTTAGAATCAAAATCATATGAGGGCTACAAATTTATATTTGAATCTATCCCTGAAAACTCTAAGTTATTGGATTTTGTAGGCACTTCTGACTTAAATGATTTAGAAATAAATACCACTGAAGAAGATGTTACACCTAATATTAATCTTCCCACGAATTGGGAAGATTATTTGATTTCGTTGAAAAAAAAACAAAGACATGAAGTAAGAAGAAAGCTAAGAAAATTTGAATCCGAAAATTTTACTAGCCAAATAATAACTGACAAATCACAATTAGATGAATTTAAGAGCCAATTTTTCGACCTTTTTGTTAAAAGCAGAGAGGATAAAGAAGAATTTTTAACACCTGACAGAAAAAGTTTTTTTACAAAATTATTACTTAATTTTGCTAATGAGTCTCAACTTAGAATACTATGTTTGTATGANAATTCAGAACTTATTTCTGCGTGCATTGTTTTTGATTATAATGAAACATATTTTTTGTATAACAATGCTTATTCTTTAATGTATAACTCTTTTAGTGTAGGACTGATAAGTAAAATATATGCAATTAAAGAAAGTATTGAAAAAAACAAGACGAATTTTAATTTCCTAAGAGGAGATGAGAGATACAAGTATCACTTGGGTGGAGAAGAATTTAAAATTTACACAGTGGAGATAAATTAGATATGAAAATATTAATCATTTCTTTTCATACTTGTCCTGTAAATAAATTAGGCCAAAAAGATACAGGTGGATTGAATTTGTATGTACATCAACTTTCAGATCAGCTAGGTGACAGAGATCACAGTGTTGATATATTTACTAGAAAGCATGATGTTTTGGACCCAATTAAAATTGATATAAATAAAAATTCGCAGTTAATTCATTTTGATGCTGGTGATTTAGATCAGACTAAAAATGAAATGGTAGATCACATTACCATCTTTATTGATAATGCAATTGAATATATAAAAAAACATTCTATTAAGTACGATCTGATTTATTCAAATTATTGGATGTCTGGAATAATAGGTTCAAAGCTGAGTAAATTTCTCTCGATTCCACACATAATTAGCTTTCACACTATGGGCAAAACAAAACGGACTGTGAATCACATGGAAGACGAAAGTGATTATAGAATTTCTAAAGAAATTGATTTAATAAAAAAAAGCGACGCTATTATAGTTCCTTCCTTACAAGAGCGAGAAAATTTAGAAGATAATTATCTACATAATAATAATATCTATACTGTTTCTCCAGGTGTGGATCTTAATCAGTTCCAGAAATTAGATAAGAAACAATCTAGAAATAAATTAGGAATTGATCAGAATACTCAAATTTTACTTTCTGTAGGAAGACTTGAGCCATTAAAAGGATATGATTTACTCATTGAATCTTTATCGTATGTAAATTTGGAAAATGTTAATTTTAAATTAATTATAATAGGCGGAGATGACAAATCAAATAATGAATTAGAAAGGCTAAATAGAATAGCTAAAGAAAATGATGTTTATGACAAAGTAAGTTTCATAGGTGCTGTGGATCATGATATTTTGCCATTATATTTTTCAGCTGCAGATATTTTTACGATGCCTTCAGCTTATGAAACTTTTGGAATAGCTGCATTAGAAGCAAGTGCTTGCGGCTTACCTGTAATTGCTCCTCAAGTTGGGGGTTTAAAAACAATTGTAAAACATGGCCTTACGGGATACCTAACTGCAAACAGATGCCCTGAATTATTAGTTCACTATTTGGAAATTTTATTGAAAAACAAACAATTAAGAGATGTTTTTGGGATTAATTCCAGAAAACATGCACTTAATTTTAGCTGGGAGAAATCTACTCAAGATTTGATTAACGTTTTTGAAAAAATATTAACTAAGACTCCTGCTTGAAAATTCAAACCAATATTTAGTTTCTTCATCAATAAAATTTAATTTCCCATATACACTTTTTGCCCCAATGTTTTCCGTATCCACTTCTAATTTTATATATTCAAATTCTTTTAAGGTAAAATAATTTATTGCTTTATTTAACAATGCAGAGGCTATTCCTTTTCCAGTAAATTTAGGATGAGTTCCTATCATGGAAATATAACCGATTTTATTTTCAAAAGTATCTTTTGTTGGCCACACAAATCCGACAGGTTCACTTTTTAAAAGCGCAAAAAAAATTCCATCATTTAAACTGTTATTAGATTCGATTTTTTTAATAATTTCATCTTTTGTATTTGGTGAATATCCCCAACTATTTTCAAAGGCTAAATTTTGTATTTTGTTAAGTTTTGAAACTAAATCATTTTTACTGGTGATGTTAACTATTTCAAAATCGTTGTGCTTGTTTTGATTTATACTAGATTTAAAATTTGAAAGATTTAATACCATTGTTTGATATTTTTTTATTGGATTCATTTTTTTAAAAGGTTTTTGGGATGATTGGGATTCATTCAACTGGATATGAATTTTAGAATAATTTGCCCCTTTAGGATCTTCAGTTTTGAGAATTAATTTAAGATTACTAGTTATATAATCAAAATCAATTAAATCTTTATATTCAGGGTAAGATTCTGAAACAAGAACGATTCTATTTATTTTTGGTTCAAAAATTACTTTAAATTGCATAAGAGAATTATTTTTATATGGAACAAACATTTATTATCAACTATTTTTTATATAAGAAGTTTTAGAAAATGGATCATTATTTCCGAAAATAACCATGATTTTCGAATTTGTTTTAGTAATGTTTTTTAATGAATGTTGCGTGTTTGCTGGAATTTGACAAATCTGATTTGTACTTAGATTAAATGATTGGTTTTTCAAATTTATTTCAATTTTACCCTCTATAACAAATATTATTTCTTCATTTTCATGTATATGAGCAGGGGCTTCTGCAAATGGTTCTAATTTGTGAATAGATAAGAAATTTTCATCAGAATTTTTTTTATCTATTATATTACTCCAATAGTATCCTTGGCGCCTTAACTCATAAGTTAGATTATTTATATCATTAATTTTAGAGTTGTTTTTCAATGCGATCTTGGTAATAATAATTTTACGTATATTATAGTAATTACTCTATATATTAAATAACATATCTAGATATTTTTAATAAGTGAGGTTTAATTTGTTTGATGTTCTTATTTTAAATGGAAATTTGATTGATGGAACTGGCTCTAAGTCTGTTAAGAAAGATGTNGGTATTATAAAAGATAAAATTGAAGCTATTGGTAACCTGNAANAATCGTCATCTAAAGTAATAATTGACGCTACTGGCAAAACTATCTCCCCAGGATTTATTGATACGCATGCTCATTCAGATGCTTCTTTATTAATAGATCCTATTCATGAGAATGGTATTCGACAAGGAATTACAACAGAAATTTTAGGACAAGATGGACTTTCTTATGCTCCTTTATCTAAAGAGAATTACTTGATCAATAAAAACTATCTTGCTGGTATATTAGGAAATCCCCCGGAAGACTTAGATATGTCTTCTGTTGAAAAATTTAGATCACATTATGACAAAAAATGTAGTATAAATACAGTATATCCCGTACCACATGGTGCAATCAGATTAGAGATTTTAGGATTTGAAGACAAACCTCTTGTTGGTGAAGATATGCAAAAAGCAAAAAAGTTACTTTATAAATCACTAGAGGAAGGTGCGGTAGGGCTTGCTACCGGAATGTCGTATTACCCAAATGCNTGGTCTGATACTACAGAATTAATAGAATTGTGCGAAGTGGTTAGTGATAGTTCAAAGGTTTACGTAACTCATTTAAGAGACAGAAANACAGAAAGAGGCTATAAAGGAGGAGGTATACTTGAAGCTTTGGAAATAGGACGGCAGTCTGGTGTTAAAGTTCATTTTTCTCATCACAGAACTAATGCAAGTAATGCAGGAAATATTCCTGAAATTATTGATGATATAGATAAAGCCAAAGATCAGGGAGTAGATGTAACNTTAGAATTATATCCTTATCCAACGGGGAGTACTTATCCGCTAAGTTTTTTGCCCTCATTCGCTCACGANGGAGGCCCTGAGCAAGTCTTAAACAGATTAAATAATCCTGTTGAATTTGAAAGAATAGTTAACACAATGAGAGAAGAATTATCTCCATATAGAATAAATGCCTTTGATGATGCGATTTTTTCTTATTCTCCAAATAATAAAAATCTTGAAGGTATGAGTTTGTCTGATATTGCAAAGGAAAATAATCAATCTACTGCAATTACCTTATGCGAACTTTTAAGAGANACAGAACTTGAATTAGGNTATTGGCAATCACCTCCAAAAAATGTTAGCGTATGGAACCAAGTAAATGAAGATGCTGTAAACTTATTGAAGAGAGATGATTACATGGTAGGCAGTGACTCGATTCCAATGGGAGANTTTTGTCACCCAAGGGCTTATGGATGTTTNCCAAGATTTCTTGGCAGGTTAAGAAGAAAACATTGGTCAGAAGGATTAGAGCAAATGATTCAAAGAATGACTCAAAATGCTGCACAAAGATTTGGTCTTANTGACAGAGGTGTGATCAAAGAAAATTATTATGCTGATATTGTGATATTTGATTCAGAAATAATTAATGACACTGCAACTTATGATGATCCAGTTCAATTTCCTATTGGCATAGATCATGTTTTAGTTAATGGAGAATTTGTTGTTCGAGACAATAATGTAACAGGTGCTATTCCAGGCAGAGCTATACCTTAGATATTTGACTTAATTTCTGTTGCTATTATTCGGGTTGATTCTTCTAATTTGGTTATTTCTAATTCGGAAGACAAAGTGTTTAACGCGCCTGCATTTTTAGTTTGCATAAGAATTCCGTTATTAATAGAACCCATAAAAAGTATTTTTGTTAGAAGACTGTCATTTTTTATAAAAGATCTATAATCTTTAATTTTATTNTCATTAAAATTAATGCCAAACAATGATCCAATCCCAGTTATCTGTGCGTTGATTTCTAATTCGTTGAAAATAGAATTTAGCTTTGATCTGAGATCGTCGCCTAGCGTATTCATTTTTTTGTATTTTTCATCAGTAAGTTCTTCCATTACTACAGTTCCTGCTTCCATGGTTAATGGGTTCCCATTAAATGTTCCTGCATGAGACAGTTTGTAGTTTTTACTAGACGGATTTAGTAAATCCATTATTTCTTCTTTCCCCCCAAATGCACCTACAGGGAGTCCGCCACCAATGATTTTGCCTAATGTTGTCATATCAGGAGTTATGTTAAATAGTTCTTGCGCNCCACCAGGAGCTAATCTGTAACTTTGTATTTCNTCATATATAAGAACAATGTTTAACTCTTTTGTGATTTCTCTTGTAAATTCTAAAAATTTTATGTCAAGTGGTAAATATCCTAACCCTGAAATCACAGGCTCCATAATGAGACAAGCAATTTCATTGCTGTGTTGTGTTAATAATTCTTTGGTTTTTTCAATATCATTATATGGNAGTACAATCACATCTTCTAAAAGGCTTTTAGGTTGTCCGGGATATTGAAGTATTCCTGGATTTGTTGATTCGTTTAATTCAGATTCTTTTGGTCCNACACTTATTGAAACATGGTCATGCGTGCCATGATAGCCACCTTCAAATTTTGCAATTTTTTGTTTATTTGTGTAAGCCCTTGCTGCCATAATTGCCATCATAGTTGCTTCAGTTCCAGAGTTGGTGAATCTTAGTGTTTCCATTGACGGGGTTCTATCGGTTAAAAGTTTGGCTAATTTTGTCTGACCATCAGTTGGAGCACTGTAAGCTGTGCCAATATCGGATTGGGATTTGATAGCATTTATAANTTTTGAGGATGCATGCCCATGTATAAGACTNGTGGCATTAATCATAAAATCTAAGTAAGAGTTATTATCCACATCAGTTATATGCTGGTCTTTAGCGTTTTTTGCGTAAAAAGGATATGGCTCCATCCATTGTGTAGTTCTAGTACTCCCCCCAGGCATATATTTAGTTGCATTTGTCTGTAATTTATGTGATTGTTGCGTTTTAGATTTATATTGTTCTATTTTTTGGTTTAAAAGCTTATTTAAATTTTCACTCATAGTGTTACCCGATTTTTTAATATTATACTGAATTAATAATATATGATCTAATCGATTTTTTCATGGCTATAATCCATTGAGATTGTAANATTTTAATTATAGAATGAATTGAATATATAGATGATGATTAAATGGATAATAATTACCTCAAAATTCTTAATGACGAAAAAAATAGGCAAAACAAATCTATAGTATTGATTGCATCAGAAAATTATGCCAGTAAATCTGTTAGAGAAGCNCAAGGTTCNATATTTACAAACAAATATGCCGAAGGCTATCCTGGGGCAAGGTATTATGGTGGTTGCGAGTATGTTGACCAAATAGAAAATTTGGCAATATCAAGAGCAAGAGAATTATTTGGAGCAGAACATGTTAATGTACAACCTCACAGTGGTGCTCAGGCGAACATGGCAGTGTACTCAGCTTTATTTAATTCTTCTGATTTAATTATGTCATTACCACTAGATCATGGAGGGCATTTAACTCATGGTTCAAAAGTCAATTTTTCAGGTAAGTTTTACAATTTCAAACATTATGAAGTTGACCGAGAGTCAGAACAAATTGATTATGACAAACTTCACGAATTAGCAAAAATTTACTCTCCAAAAGCAATTTTGTCAGGATTTACNGCTTATCCAAGAGAGATAGATTTTGAAAGAATGAAATTNATATGTGAAGATGTAGNTTCTTTGATGATTGTTGATATGGCGCATATTTCAGGNTTNGTAGCTGCAAAACTACATAATGANTGTGTTAAATATGCTGATGTAGTAACAAGTACNACNCATAAGACTTTNAGAGGACCAAGNGGNGGNTTGATTTTATCNAAGAANGAATATGCAAAAAAAATAGANAAATCNGTTTTTCCTGGAATGCAGGGNGGNCCGATGATGCATACTATTGCNGCNAAAGCNGTTGCTTTNCANGANGCNCTTTCCGAAGATTTTGTNGAGTANCAAAAATTAGTATTGAAAAATGCAAAATCNCTTNCAAACAAATTGGCANCAGCNGGNTTGAGAATAGTAACAGGNGACACTGACACNCATATGTTNCTTGTTGATGTTTCTAATTTTAATTTAACTGGNAAATTAGCNGAAGAGANNTTANNNGANTCAGGTATTATTGTTAATNGNAATACAATTCCATATGANNNAAATCCNCCTAGAATTTGNAGTGGAATAAGAATTGGNACNGCNGCTATCTCTTCANGNGGGATGNNNGAAGANGCTATAAGTNTAATNTCTGAATGTATTATTGANATTTTAAAANATANTANTGAANATAATANCATNAAAGAAAAAATACTNNNTNTAGCAAANNAATANCCTATNAATATCGATTAANNCTTCTGNTTNGATTCNTTGGCAAGCATTTTCNCGTTTTTAATTGGNCGTTTTGNGAANAGNTNATGNATTTCNANTNTNAAATTATCAAAAATAAATTTTTTAACANTTTCNATNCCNGAATCNNNNTATATTGCTCCNATNANNGCTTCGAAACAATTT
Source organism: Chloroflexota bacterium (assembly GCA_002715665.1). The sequence goes on from PAZO01000006.1 coordinate 55,224, forward strand.
GATAGCATNAANTNNGATATNCCNATTTTANTTTGNCCTTTNCTAATTTTTATATGTTTGTCNAAATGAATTTTTTTTGCAAANATTCCAAATGTTTCATTAGANATTATGTTTGAACGAATTATNGACATATCNCCACTAGNTATTTGTTCTTTNTCATTNATNTAAATNTATTCACTTATAATAAAATACATTACTGAATCTCCCATAAATTCTAAAATNTCATTNGATTGAATTAATGCATTNTCATTTTTNANNGAAGAATGATTNAGTGCAGATTCAAGTAATTTNAAATTTTTAAANGATAAGTTTAATTTTTTTTCTATTTTANTNTATTCATTCATTTATTTGATTGTATAACTAATTNNAAGTTTGATAAATTATAATNAATNTAATTTTTNTATATTTTTANNAGGAGGNAANATGTCTAACATNACAGCNGAGTATATATGGATAGATGGNACTNCNCCNACNCCTCAATTAAGATCAAAGACAAAAGTATTAAAAAAAGAAGANATTTTGTCTATGGGAACNTCATCNATGGGAGCAGATAGTTTAGCTATTTGGGGNTTTGATGGATCAAGTACAAANCAAGCTGAAGGAGCTAGTTCNGATTGTGTTTTGAATCCNGTNTTTATATGCCCAGATCCNATTAGAGGNGGAGATAATATTTTAGTTCTTTGTGAAGTATTAAATCCAGANATGNCACCNCATNCTACTAACACTAGAAAAGANACTGAAATGATTTCAAAAAAATATGCAAACCATGAAGGTTTGTTTGGAATAGAACAAGANTATACNATGTTAGACCCAGTTACNANNCAACCTATTGGTTTTCCAGAAGAAGGATTNCCTGAACCACAAGGTCCNTANTATTGNAGNGTAGGAGCATCTTGGATATTTGGNAGAGAGATGGCNGAAGAACATATGGCANTATGNTTAGATGCTGGNCTTGCAATCTCTGGNATTAATGCAGAAGTTATGCCNGGNCAATGGGAATTTCAAATAGGACCNGTTTCAGCNCTTGAAGTNAGTGATCATTTATGGATAGCAAGATGGTTACTTNTTAGAATAGGAGANTTGCANGGAATACACCCATCATTNGATCCNAANCCNGTTCCNGGAGANTGGAATGGNGCAGGNGCTCATACAAATTTCTCTACAAAANCTATGAGNGANAAATATCANCCNATAATTGANGGATGTGAGGCTTTAGCAGAAAAACATGATTTGCATATNAGTAATTATGGTGATGGAAATGAACGAAGATTAACNGGACTTCATGAAACNCAATCTATAGAAAAATTTTCTTATGGAGCATCAGACAGAGGAGCCTCAATAAGAATTCCGTGGCAAGTAGAAAAAGATCAAAAAGGATACTTGGAAGACCGAAGACCATCGGCTAATATGGATCCGTATACAGTAACCAAATTATTACTAGAAACTATTTGTTCTAAAGAACCGCAATAATTAATAAACATATTACATTGCATTTCAACTATTCAAATATATATAATTAATACAGTATGTAATTTAATAGGAGAAAGATATGGCCTTGAAATCTGGAAATAATAAAAAAAGTTCATCTAAAACAGAAACTGGAACATGGAAAGTTAAAGTTGGACTTGCACAAATGTTAAAAGGCGGTGTTATTATGGATGTAGTAACCCCGGAAGAAGCAAAAATTGCTGAAGATGCGGGAGCATGTTCTGTAATGGCATTAGAAAGAGTTCCTTCAGATATAAGAAAAGATGGCGGTGTAGCTCGAATGTCAGACCCTAGTATGATCGCAGGAATAATTGATGCTGTGACAATACCGGTGATGGCAAAAGCCAGGATTGGTCATATTGTAGAAGCTCAAATACTTGAAGAAATGGGAGTTGATTATATTGACGAGTCTGAAGTACTAACACCTGCTGATGAAAATAATCACATAAATAAACACGATTTTAAAGTGCCTTTTGTGTGTGGTTGCAGAGATCTTGGAGAAGCTTTAAGGCGTATCGGAGAAGGAGCCGCTTTTATTAGAACAAAAGGTGAGGCAGGGACAGGAAATGTTGTTGAAGCTGTAAGGCATGCAAGAACTGTCTTAGGAGAAGTTAAAAGAATACAAAATATGGATGCTACTGAATTAATGGCCTTAGCAAGAGATCTCAAAGCTCCCTATGATCTAATCAAAGATATTCATGAAACTGGCAAATTACCTGTTGTGAATTTTTCCGCCGGAGGGATTGCTACACCTGCTGATGCGGCACTTATGATGCAAATTGGCGTAGAAGGAGTATTTGTTGGATCAGGTATATTCAAATCTGAAAATCCATCAAAAATGGCAAAAGCAATAGTTAAAGCAACTACGCATTTTAATGACCCTGAAATGTTAGTTGAAATTTCAAAAGGTCTTGGTTCATCTATGCCTGGGTTAGATGTTAGAACTATGCCTGAAGATGAGAAATTAGCACAAAGAGGTTGGTAGCATATTGCAACGCGTAGGAGTATTAGCTCTTCAAGGAGATTATGCCGAGCATTCTGCAATGCTTGAATCAAATGGTGCAACAGTTTCTGAAATCAGAATGCCAAAACAATTAGATGATGTGGATGGATTGATTATTCCTGGAGGAGAAAGTACTACAATTGTGCAACTTATCGATATTTATGGATTCAGAGATAAATTGGTAAGTATGGCTAAATCCGGATTTCCTATTTGGGGAACTTGCGCTGGAATGATAGTTATGGCTGACGAACTGACTGACGACCGACCAGACCCACTGAAGTTAATGCATATTAAAGTAAGTAGAAATGCATTTGGCAGGCAGATTGATAGCTTTGAGGAAGATCTGAATTTCAAAGGAATTGATGGCAATTTCCCTGCTGTTTTTATAAGAGCTCCAATTGTAATTGAAACTTCTCCGGAAGTTGAAATTTTATCTTTAGTAAAACAAAAAACTGAAATGCCTGTTGCTGTCAAACAAGGCAATCTTTTGGCCACTTCTTTTCATCCTGAATTAACAAATGATTCACGAATTCATAAATATTTTTTGTCAATGGTAGGATAATAAAACTTGGATAATGAAATAAATGTATTAATCAAAGCTCTTCCAGAGCATTTGTACAAAACTTTATCTAAGCATAGTAATCTTGAAAATTTATTAGAAATTGTATTAGATTATGGCCGTCCACCAGAAGCTAGATTTAGTACAGGTTCAGAAATATTTAATACAAAAGAGATTACCAAATCAGACTTAACTTATGTTACAAAAAAAATTGGTAAATTCATGCCGGATAACAGGGCGGGAATTCAAAGAACTTTGCATCGAATTTCTGCAATAAAAAATAGAGAAAATAAAACAATTGGCTTAACCATGAGAGTTGGTAAAGTTATTAATGGTACGATTAACATTATTGATGATATTGTTAAAAAAAGTGAAAGTATTTTATTTTTAGGACCACCAGGTGTTGGCAAAACTACCATGCTAAGGGAAGTTTCAAAATTCTTGGCAGATGAAATGAAAAAAAGAGTTGTTATTGTTGATACATCCAATGAAATTGCTGGTGACGGTGACATCCCTCATCCTGCAATTGGTTCATCTCGAAGAATGCAGGTGACATCTCCGCATATGCAACATGCCGTTATGATTGAAGCGGTTGAAAATCACATGCCAGAAGTCATTGTAATTGACGAAATTGGTACTATTGAAGATGCAAGAGCAGCACGAACTATTGCAGAAAGAGGGGTCCAATTGATTGGTACAGCGCATGGAATAAATTTAGATAATCTTATAATGAATCCCACTTTGTCTGATTTAGTTGGAGGAATTGAAGCTGTAACATTAGGAGATGAAGAAGCAAAAAAAAGAAATACACAAAAAACTATTTTAGAAAGAAAATCTCAACCAACATTTAACAATCTTGTAGAAATTAAAGATTTTAACCACGTATTAATTCATGAAAACTTAGATTTAGTTGTTGATCGACTACTAAGAGGAATGCCTATAAGACCGATTGAAAGACAATTGAATACGAATGGCGTGGTAAATGAACTTAAAACAAAATCAGTTAAGAATTTTAATACTGATTATCAGTTACCTAAAGTTAGTCAAATAATAGAAACAGAAGATAATACTATTTCTATATACCCATACGGGGTTAATAAAGGTAAATTAGAGATGGCTGCAAATGAAATTGGAATCAATATATTGATTTCAGCTAATATTGAAAATTCTGAATTTATTGTAACAACAAAAAATTTCTATAAAAAAAGAACTAAATTTTTAATTGATGCTCATAAAACTAATATTCCTGTTTATGTAATTAGAAAAAATACGTTGAACCAAATTGTTAGCTTACTCAGCACTATAAAAAAACAAAAAATTCAATCTGCTCAAAAATCTGACCCTGCTATAGTTGAGGCTGAAAATATGGCTATAGAAATCAGTAATTCTAATAATATTTCCAAACATGAATTGTCACCGCAGAGTTCTTATATAAGAAAATTACAGCATAGCATTGCTGAAAAATATGGACTAAATTCAGTAAGTAAAAATCAAGGCAAGTCAAGAAGAGTTGTATATTTTAAAAACTAATGGAGACAACCAAGTGAAATTATTTGTTGTATTTGAAGGATTAGATGGCTCCGGCAAATCTACCCAAGTGAAAATTTTATTAGATAAACTAATATCAGATAATTACCAAGTATTGCCATTAAGAGAACCTGGCAGTACTGAGATCGGTGAGAAAATTTTAAATTTACTTGATTCAAAACAAGAATTAACTCCAATAATGGAATTTTTATTATTCTCTATATCTAGATCTGCTGTTGTTAATGAAAAAATTAAACCTGCATTAGAAACAAATAAAATTGTTTTGTGTGATAGATATTTTTATTCCTCTATAGCATATCAGGGTGCCGGTCGAAATCTTGATAAAGAATATATTGATTTTACAAATCAATTAATAATTGATAAAACTATTCCTGATATTGTTTTTTATTTGGATTTAACTTGGGAAGAAAAAATAAACAGAAAAGGAATTGATAAATCGGACAGATTTGAAAAGGAAAATAAAATTTTTCATGATAANGTAAGGCAAGAATATTTGAGNCTTGCTAGNAATGATTCCGACAGATGGGTTGTTATAGATGCTAATTTANAATTAGATGAAATTAGTAAATTANTCTATTCTAAAATAAAAAAANATTTAANTTANGTATTNACCAATTTGATTAGCAGCTNGTANNAGTGTTNTATCGTTTTTAGCAAAGCATAATCTTATCAATTTACTTANATNTTTTTCATTTGTNTCTTTGTTATAAAANACTGAAATAGGTATTCCGGTAACNTTTGCATTTTTAATTAATTCAAGNCAAAAGTCTTNNGGNTCAACNNCTGGGTANTTGTTTTCNTAATCAATATTTATGAANTATGTGGCTTCGGGNAAATGTGNNGNAATACCATATTNTGTGAGTATTTTGTAGANAAGATTTCTTTTGTCTTCGAATGTTTGTTTGAGATTTTCATAATANTTTTTTGGTTTTTTATATGCATACGCTATGGCTTCTTGNAGATTTGGGGGNACAGTGAACGTAATATATTGATGCATATTACTAATTGTATTTATTAGTTCTTNTGTACTTATNACAAACCCAATTTTCCAACCTGTTAACGAAAATGTTTTACCAGCAGATCCGATTTTAATTGATCTTTGTTCCAATCCTTTGACTGATATTATAGGTATATGCTTATTATCATCAAAAACAATATGTTCGTGAACCTCGTCAGAAATAACATACATGTTATTTTCATTAACAATTTTTGATATTGCTTCTAATTCAGAAGTTTTGAACATTTTACCAATTGGGTTCATAGGATTATTGATAATTATAAGTTTACTTTTTGAATTAATATTGTTTTTTAAAATTTCATAGGTTATTTCCCATTTAGGAGATATTAAAGGTATACATTTTGCTATCCCTCCGGCTTTTTCAACTATCGGTTTGTAGGAATCATAAGCAGGCTCGAAGATGATTACTTCATCTCCTGGATCTGTCATGGCAAGTATTGAAGCGGCTAATGCTTCAGTTGCTCCATTGGTAATTAAAATTTCTGATTCCCAATTTGTTTGAAGTTTATAATGAGTATCCATATGATTAGAAATATTTTTCCTCAAGCTTTCAAGGCCTCTCATAGGTGGGTATTGATTACTTAATTCAAATAAAGCGTTAGATGCTTTTTCTAAAATATCTTTTGGTCCATCTTGGTCAGGGAATCCTTGGCCAAGATTGATAGAATCATGCTTTAGAGATAGTTCAGTCATTTTTTGAAATATTGTCATTTCTTTATTTTCATCTGTCATATTTTCCTCGCAATAAAAAAATCTCTCCTATTTGGAGAGATTTCTCAATGTTTACCTCTCAGTAGGTCACGTATGATCTGGGGCACCTTTACATTTAGGTTGCCAGATAGGGTAACTGGCCCAGACGCCTAGCCTATCATTCATAACGATTTTTTGATTTTAATTTAACACATCAATTATAAAAATACTATATTATTTTAAGTTAGTAACATAAGAAGCCATATCAGCAGTTCTGCAACTGTATCCCCATTCATTGTCATACCATCCAACTATCTTAACCATGTTGCCATTTATCACTTCGGTAGAAAGCGAATCTATCACACAACTAGATGAATTTTGTTTGAAATCTACACTTACTAAGGGTTCTTCACAGACTTCAATAATGTCTTTAAATTTATTTTGAGATTCCTTAATAAAAGTTTCATTGATTTGTTCTTTTGTTACAGTTTTATCTAGAGTGCAAACTAAGTCTACGCAGGAAACATAGAGAGTAGGGACTCTAAATGCCAGTCCATTAATTTTACCTTTTAACTCAGGAATTATTTCGCCTACTGATTTTGCAGCACCAGTTGTTGTAGGAATAATATTCATACCTGCAGCCCTTGCTCTCCTTAAATCTTTATGTCCTCTATCTAAGATTGACTGATCATTAGTGACAGAATGAATGGTAGACATCAAGCCTGATTTAAATCCAAAATTATCATTTAAAACTTTTACCATAGGCGCTACGCAATTTGTAGTGCACGATGCATTTGAAAGAATATTGTGTTCTTCGGGAATGTACTCTGATTCATTTACTCCTAATACCATAGTGATATCATCATTTTTTGCAGGTGATGATATGATCACTTTCTTTGCACCACCATTTATATGTCCTATTGTTTCTTTCGCAGATCTGAATCTGCCTGAAGATTCTATAACAATATCTACATTTGTGGACTTCCAATCAATATCTTCAGGATTTGAATGTGAGCTCCATTTTATTGTATTGCCATCAACAATAATGTTATCATCATCAAAATCAATGTTTTTATCAAAAATCCCATATATGCTGTCATATTTTAATAAATGAGCTTTGGTTTCGGAACTAGAGTGATCATTTATTGCTACTACATCTAAATTCGGATGGTATTTTAGGATAGCTTTAAAAACATTTCTGCCTATTCTTCCAAAACCGTTTATTCCTATTCTTGTTTTCATTTGATCTCCTTATAGAATCATTGAATTACGACCAATATAATTTATGTCTTTTTTTAACATATTAATTTCACTTATTCTGTTGTACTTTGCTGTTCTTTCTGAACGAGCTGGTGCCCCTGATTTGATCTGGTTAGACCTAGTTCCAACCACTAAATCAGAAATAAAGCTATCTTCTGTATCACCGGATCTATGACTAATGATTGTATTTAAGTTATTATCATGAGCAAAATCAATTGCTTTTAATGTTTCGGTTATAGTTCCTATTTGATTGGGTTTTATTAATACTGTGTTACAAGATTTTTCTTTTATGGATCGCTCTATTTTATTCAAAGAAGTTACTAATAAATCATCTCCGACGATTTGAATTTTCTCCCCAATTTTAGTATTTATTTTATTCCAATATTCCCAATCATCTTGATCAAAAGGATCTTCTATACTAATTATTGGATAGTTGTCTACTAGATAAATATAAAAATCTAATAAATTGTCCCTAGTGATTAAATCAGATTTAGATTTTGAAATACTAATTTTGTATTTGTTTTTATTTAATAATTCGGAGGCGGCAACATCTAGCCCGATCATTACTTCTTCTCCGGGTTTATAGCCGGCATTTTCAATGCATTTGATAATAAGTTTTAGAGGTTCTTCGTTATCGCTATAAGGGGAAACAAACCCTCCTTCGTCTCCAACTGAAGTAGATTTTCCTTTTGAGTCTAAAAATGATTTTAATCCCCAATATATTTTGACACAACAATTTATGGCATCATCGTAACTTTCAAATCCAATCGGAATAATCATATATTCTTGGAAATCACTAGACAACGATGCGTGTTTTCCTCCATTTAAAATATTCATCAACGGAACAGGGGATTTGTAGCTTGTAGTATTTGAGTCAAACGATTCAAATAATTCTAAATTTTGTGAAAGAGCAATTGATTTACTAAATGACATTGAAAGTGATAATAATGTGTTAGCACCTAAATATGACTTATCATTTGTGTTATCCAGGTCAATTAAAATGCGATCAAATTCTTCAAGAGAATTAAATTGGGAATCCATTATTTCAGGTTTTATTTTTGTTTCTATGATTTCCAAACATTTATTAACACTTTTGCCAAGAAATTTTTCAGGAATATTATCCCTGATTTCTACGGCTTCATACTTTCCTGTACTAGCGCCTGAAGGTACAGTAGCTATGCCTGTATATTTGTTGTCCAAAGTTATAAAAGTTCTGATTGTTGGAGTTCCCCTTGAATCCAAGACTTGTATTGAATTTAAATTTGTTATTTTTGGCATAATTTTGTTTTTGTACTCATCGGTATTTACAATTTATTATACTTTATTATTAGTGAGTTTAATTTAACTTATTGTTGATATATCATATATATATAGAATAAAAAAACGTACATTAATATGGAAAATATCCAAGAAATAAGAGATAAAATTCGACACTCAGCAGCTCATTTACTTGCTGAAGCAGTTTTGAAATTTTATCCACAAGCTAAATTAACAATTGGCCCATCTATCGATGATGGATTTTATTATGATTTTGATATTGATATAACTTTTTCTCCTGAAGACCTTGTTAAATTAGAGCGAGAAATGAAAAGATCGATAAAAAGAAATACGAAATTTGAAGGNAAAAAACTTTCAAAAAACGAAGCACTTAAGATATATAAAAGNAATGAATATAAGACAGAAATCATTAACTCTATGCCTGATGATGAAATCATAACGGAATACAGTCATTCTAATGGAAATTTTGTTGATTTGTGCAGAGGTGGTCATGTAGAAAAAACAGGACAAATTAAAGCTGTTAAGTTGCTATCCACTGCTGGAGCATATTGGAGAGGGGACGAAAAGAATAAGATGCTTCAAAGGATATATGGAACGGCATTTGAAAATCAAGAAGAATTAGAAAATTACATATCANTATTAGAAGAAGCAGCAAAAAGAGATCACAGAAAATTAGGCACTGAATTAGATCTTTTTTCAATTTCTCCAGATGTTGGGTCAGGTTTAATAATTTGGCATCCCAAAGGTGCGTTTATAAGAAATAAAATTGAAGAGTATTGGAAAGAAGAACATATAAATGATAAATACGACCTCATTNATACTCCGCATCTAGGCAAATCGGATCTTTGGAAAAAGAGTGGCCATTTGGACAATTTTAGTGAAAATATGTTTTCAAGTATCGACATGGAAAATAATGATTATTATTTAAAACCAATGAATTGTCCTTTTCATATNGCTTATTATAAAAATAGTTTGAGAAGTTATAGAGATTTACCAATGCGAATAGGTGAATTAGGAACAGTGTACAGATATGAAAAACAAGGAGTTTTACATGGCTTATTAAGAGTAAGAGGATTTACTCAGGATGATGCTCATATTTTTTCTACCCCTGAACAAGTAGTTGTTGAATTTAATAAGGTTCTAGATCTAACTTTTAAAATTTACGAAAAATTTGAATTTAAAAATTATAAAATCACATTGTCCACAAAGCCTGAAAAATACGTNGGAGAAGATGATGATTGGGATTTTGCAGAAGGCGTATTAGAAAAAATCTTAAAAGAAAGATCTATAGATTATGAAATCGATGAGGGNGGTGGGGCATTTTATGGTCCTAAAATTGATATTCATATAGAAGACGCTATAGGAAGATTATGGCAGTGCACTACAGTGCAATTTGATTTTAATTTACCTGAAAGATTTGGGTTAAAATATATTTCAAGTGAAGGAGAAGAAGTTAAGCCAATTATGATTCATAGAGCTTTACTTGGTTCAGTTGAAAGGTTTTTTGGAGTATTGGTAGAACATTTTGCAGGAGCTTTCCCTTTTTGGCTTAGTCCTTTACAAATTGTGATTATTCCAATTGCTGACAGACATTTGGATTACTGCAATGAAGTTTCTGAAAAATTAAAAAATGCTAATTTCCGTGCTCAAGTTAATGATTCTCCTGATAGAATGAATGCGAAAATCAGGCAAGCTCAAAAAGAGNAAATTCCGTATATGATAATCATTGGAGATAATGAATTTGACAACAAAGAACTTTCTATNCGCTCGCGTGCAGGCGAAAATCAAAATAATATTAAATTAGAAAAATTTATTGAAAGATTAAATGATGAATAATTATTTAAATAGAAACAAAGCATTACTGTTATCTTATATTTCTTTATTAGGTGTGTTTATGGTTTTTTTTCAGATAACTTTAGGAGGTACAGTTAGGGTTACCGAGTCCGGATTAGGATGCCCATCAACAGGAACTGCTATTTCTGAATGGCCTTTATGTGGAGGAGAAATTATTCCAGATTTTGATTTTCATACAGCGATAGAGTGGGGACATAGAGTATCTGGAGCTTCGATAGGATTACTTATCATTTTGATAAGTGCTTTTTCAATAAAATATTTTGGGTTCAAATCTAAGCAATCAATCATTGGACTAAACTTATTAATTTTGGTTTTATTTGAAGGAGTTTTGGGAGGGATTACAGTACTAACTGAGCTTGCTTGGTGGGTTAGATTAATACATTTAGGAGTGTCATTTATAATTATATATTATATGGCATATTTGTATTCAATAACAAAATCTGAAGGAACGAACAATTCTTTTAATGAAAAACTTAACCCAAATAAAGAAAAAGCATTATACTTTTTGTTGCCGTCTGTATTTATTTTAATGCTATATGGTTCAGTTATAGTAGGATTGGGAGCTAATTCTTCATGTATGTCTTGGCCTGATTGTATGGGGCAATGGGTTTCTTTCAAAGATCATAATTATCTAACTCACATGGTTCATAGATATCTAGCTTTATTTATTGGTATATTAATACTCTATACAGCACATTTTGTTGGAAGATCTTCATCTAAAAAATCATTTGTAAAAAATATATCTAGATCATTAAGTATTATGTTTGTTTTACAAATAATATTTAGTGTACTTCTTGTAACAGCAGGTTTTGGAGATTGGTTAAGGATAATACATTTATCATTTGCTGCTGCTATTTGGTTATTTTGTTCATGGTTATACATAGAGTACAGGTTGTTTGTGCATTCAAAAGATTGATCATCATACTAAATTTCCTAATTTACTTTAAATAACATTTAAAACTATAGACTATAAATTTTGTAGTTGATAAAATTATTGAAATGTGAATTAAATAACTAAGTGGTAAAATTGATTAAATCAATGAAAAAAATTATTTCTTCAGCCATAGTTTTTTTGCTAATTGTTTCTTGTGGTAAGGATTTGCCTCAATCTACATTTGACACATANGGACCTATAGCTGAAGAACAAGCGTATCTCTTTTCGATTATCTTGTGGTCAGGAATATTTGTACTTGTAGCGGTAGAATTGGCCATTATTTATATATTTATTAAATATAGAAGAAAAGCAAATTCTGACAGAAAACCATCACAAACTCACGGTAATTTAAAATTAGAAGTATTATGGACAATTATTCCTGTGATTTTTCTAGCTGTTGTTTCTGTGCCTGTTTTGTCAGCGATATGGAATTTTGGCACAATGCCTGAAAATCCAGATGTTGTTGTGAACGTAAAAGGGCATCAATNTTGGTTTGAGTTTGAGTATCCAGAATTAGATGTTGTAACTGCGAACGAGCTACATATCCCTGTAGGAAAAAAAATATTGATAAATTTAGATTCTAATAATGTACTACATAGTTTTTGGATTCCCAAAATAGCAGGTAAAACAGATATTATTCCGAATCAAGGAAACCAAATGTGGATACAAGCAGATCAACCTGGGCTTTATTATGGACAATGTGCAGAGTTTTGCGGAGAGTCNCATGCATTAATGCGATTTAGAGTTATTGTCGACAATGATGAAGATTTTAATACTTGGATTGAGCACCAAAAGACAGAAGCTTATGTTCCTAATGATCCCCTGGAAAAAGAAGGATATGATATCTTTATGTCTGCAAAAGCCGGATGTGGTGGATGTCACATGATAAATGGTTCAAAAAAAGCCAAAGGAAAAATCGGACCAAATTTAACTCACTTTGGCTCAAGGTTACATTTAGCAGCAGGTATTATGGATAATACACAAGAAAATTTGAGAGCATGGATTGAAAACCCAGGTAAAATAAAACCTGGAAATGTTATGGCATCACAAGGTGCTGTATATATGGATCCAAATAAAAGTTTAACTGAATCTGAAGTAATTGCTTTATCTGCTTATTTACAATCNCTAAAATAATATTTAAGGAGAATTTTAATATGACATCAATACCATTAAAACTTCCTTTCAAAATAAATTTGAGTAGACCGAACAATCCAACGGGTGTTATGGATTGGATTACTACTATTGACCATAAAAAAATTGGTATTTTGTACGGGATTACTGCTTTTATAATGTTTATAACGGGGGGTATAGAAGCGCTTTTAATTCGAACTCAATTGGCAGGCCCTGAATTAAAAATAGTTGCTCCTGATGTTTACAACCAATTATTTACAATGCATGCTACTACTATGATTTTTCTTGGTGTTATGCCATTGTCAGCTGCATTTTTTAATTATGTTATACCTCTTCAAATTGGTGCAAGAGATGTAGCTTTCCCTAGGCTAAATGCTTTTAGTTATTGGACATTTTTATTTGGTGCGTTGATTATGAAATCNAGTTGGTTTTTAGGAGGCTCTCCAAATGCAGGGTGGTTTGGTTATGCTCCTATAACAACNACAACTTTTAATCCGGGAAATGGAATTGATTTTTGGATAGTCGGACTTCAAGTATTAGGTATCGCGTCACTTGCAGCATCATTTAATTTTATAGTCACAATAATAAATATGAGAGCACCAGGATTGACATTTATGAGGCTCCCTTTATTTACCTGGATGACATTCATAACTGCAATTTTGTTAGTATTGGCTTTTCCTGTAATTACTGTAGCGTTAATAGAACTTATGCTTGACAGATCATTTGATTTTAATTTTTTCAATACCAAAGCTGGTGCAAATCCTTTATTATGGCAACATTTATTTTGGATATTCGGACATCCTGAAGTTTATATTTTGATACTTCCTGCAATGGGAATTGTTTCTGAAATTCTTCCTACTTTTTCCAAAAAACCAATATTCGGTTACGCAGCTATGGTTTTAGCGGCAGCTTTTATTGCGTTCATGGGATGGCTTGTTTGGAGTCACCATATGTTTACTACAGGACTAGGACCTATTGCGAATAGTGTTTTTACTATAACTACTATGTTAATTGCTGTTCCTACAGGTGTTAAAATGTTTAATTGGCTTGGTACTATGTGGGGTGGAGATATTGAATTTAATACACCTGTATTGTTCTCTGTAGGATTCCTTTCAATGTTTTTAATTGGAGGAATTAGTGGAGTCATGCATTCGTTTTCAGCTTCGGATTACCAGCAACAGGATACTTATTTTATTGTTGCTCATATTCATTATGTTTTATTTGGTGGTGCAATATTTGCAATATTTGCAGGAATATATTATTGGTTTCCAAAAATTACTGGAAGAATGTATGATGAAAAATTGGGGAAACAAAATTTTTGGTTGATGTTTATTGGTCAAAANATAACTTTTTTCCCTATGCATTTTGTAGGAATGCAAGGAATGCCTAGAAGAATTTTTACTTATGATTCTGAAATGGGATGGGCTTTTTGGAATGGAGTAGAATCTTTTGCAGCATATATTGTAGCTTTTGGAGTTTTATTATTTATTATGAATATGATAAAAAGTTGGATCAGTGGTCCCAAGGCAGATGGAGANCCTTGGGATGGAAGAACTCTAGAATGGTCAATACCNTCTCCTCCGCCAGTATATAATTTCTTAGATGTCCCTAAGGTTGAAGCATTAGATGATTTTTGGCATAAAAAGCAGAAAAAAATTAAAAATGTAAAATCAAAAACTAATCCTAAGAGTATACATTTACCCCAAGCTTCTTATTGGCCAATGTTAGTATCTCTTGGTTTAGCTATAGCTGGATATGGAATTATATATAATTTAGTAATTTGTGGTTTAGGACTTGCCATGGTCCTAATTACAGTTTGTGCGTGGTCATGGGAGCCGGTAAATGAACCTGATGCGCATTAATTTATTTATTTTATTGGAGAAAAATTAAATATGTCAGAAGAAACTACGACAGGTATAGATAACAGAAAATTATTAATGTGGGTATTTCTGGGATCTGATTGTATGTTTTTTGCTTCTTTGATTGGGACTTATCTCATTTACAAAGGTATGGGAACCCCGTACCCCGGACCAACTGATGTATTTGATATTCCTACTACTTCTGTGAGCACTTTCGTTCTTCTTATGAGTAGTATGAGCATGGTATTTGCATATGCATATCTTGTCCGAGATAACATTACAGCTTTTAGAATTTGGATGGTTTCTACAATTATTATGGGAGCTACATTTTTAGGTTTCCANGTATTCGAATTTAGTGAATTTTATCTTCATGAACATCACTTGAGTCCTCAAACTAATTTGTTCGGGACGACCTTTTATGCATTGACAGGAACTCATGGCATTCACGTTTCCGTTGGTGTAGTTTGGCTGGCAATAATATTTTATTCAAGTTTGTTCAGAAATAGTGTTACTTCGAAAACNAATTTAGATTTGGATTTAGCGGCATTATATTGGCATTTTGTTGATATAGTATGGATAGTTATTTTTGCTGTTGTATATTTATTTGGAACATTTCCAGGATTCCCATCTTAATAGGAGAAAATAATGACAACTAAAAAAAATAAAACTAAAAACACCAATGAAACACATGAACATAATCATCCACAACCTATAACTTATTTTAAGGTAGCAATGGCATTAGTTGCTTTAACTGCTTTAGAAGTTGTTGTTTTCTATTTTGAGTGGCTAGGATATTTGATTATTCCTGTAATGGCTATTTTATCAATAGGTAAATTTGCCATAGTTGTTATGTATTATATGCATTTGAAATTTGACGAAAAATTACTAACATATGTATTTATGGCAGGATTGATTTTGGCTATTGTTGTCATATTTTGGCTAATGGCTTTATTTGGATGGTTTAATTAATATTTGATTATTTTCACTTTTAATATCTGATGTTATCTGTATTACTGCATAGCTACGTCCATACTGAAATTATCATTTCATTGATTTTTGCAGAAATTTTTTATCTTTTTTTGGTATTTGGAACAAAAGGTAAATTTAGTGTAGGCTCAATAGCTGATTATAAAAATTCTTTATATTTTCTATCGGGGATCTTTGTTTTGTTTTTGGCACTAGTTTGGCCTGTGCATTACGTTAGTGAATACTATTTATTTAGTGCTCATATGTTACAACATATTATGATTTCATACATCGCTCCACCATTACTAATAAGTGGATTAAATCATAAAATTTCAGATTCTTTTTTAGGGTTAAAATATATTAAATCTATTTTTCAATATTTCTTTCATCCCGCTTTTTGTTTTGTTTTCTTTAATTTAATTTTTGGATTATGGCATTTACCTAATATATATGATCTTTCAGTTTCATTTGAACAATTTCATGCACTTGAACATTCTATGTTTATAACTGGTGCAATCTTTATGTGGTGGCCATTGGTTAATCAAAGTAAAATTTTCCCCAGTATTCACTATGGTTTGAAACTTGTATATTTATTCTTACTTTCTATTGCTCAAATAATTGTATTTGGAATAATTACTTATGCTCCACACAATATATACACACACTATGAAAATACTACCATTGTTTTTAATTTATCGCCTTTAGAAGACCAACAATTAGGTGGAATAATCATGAAAGTAGGTACAGCTTTAATATTAATGNGCATGTTTATTTATTATTATTTTAAGTGGTATTTATCTGAAAAATAGTATGATTAATTTTACTACAGTGTTAAAATAATTTTTTAAAGGATAATTTATGTTAAGTAGATTTTTATATTCATTAGTTATTCCACTTATTTCAGTAATTACTGTGGCTATCTTAGCTGTATTATTAGGGTATATTTTTTATAATCTTCCCAGATTTGCAGAGGAAGGGGAATTAAAAAACTTTTATGTTGTACTTGTTGGAATGGTTATACTTATAGGCACACCTGTGTCAGCTTACCTTGCTGTTAAAATATTTTCAAAATAATTAGTTGCCATCTAAATTAATCAAATATATCTCTATCTCATTTTTTTTCTTAATAATTTCTTGTGGAATCGATAATTCTAAATTCATTGGTACAATAACTAATGATTACAAACCCTTACCTCAATTTAATTTGATTGATCAAAATAATGATTCAGTTGATCAAAATTCTTTTGAATCCAAATCGTTATTAATTACTTTTTTATATAGTTCTTGCAAGACTGAATGTCCTGCTGTGTTAAACGATCTATTTACAATTAAAGATATTCTAAGTTTAAAATCTGATGAGCTTCAAGTTGTTATTTTTTCAATTGACCCTCTTGAAAGTAGTGCAAATGTTAAAAATATTTTGAATAAGTATCAATTAGAGATAGAATCTTTAAGTTATCTTATGGGTACTAAAGAGCAATTAAAACCAATTTGGCAATACTTTTATGTGCCTGTTGGAAATGTTGTTACAAATAAAGCTAATTCTAATTTAATACTTCATTCTACTCCTGCGTATTTAATNTCACCCAAAGAGAGTATTTCTTTGATTTACACTGAGTTTGATATTAAAGCNATTAAATCAGATTTAGACGTTCTTGTGGATTAATTTAAAGATGATTTAACTTTATCTACTAACTGTTTAAAACCATCCTGTTCATTTTGAGCCATATCTGCTAGTGTTTTTCGATCAAGATCAATTCCATTTTTCTTTAATCCAGAAATGAACACACTGTACGACAAACCATGNTGTCTTGCAGCTGCATTAATTCTGACATTCCATAGTCTTCTAAAATCTCGTTTTTTTGCTTTGTTGTGAGCATAATTGTACATTAAAGCATGCAATACAGATTCGTTAGCTTGTCTAAATAGCGTGCTTCTTCCTCCCCTATGCCCCTTTGCTAAATTCAATATTTTTTTATGAGAACGTTTTTTGTTTGTTCCTCTTTTAATTCTTGTCAAAATTTACCTCAAATTAGTTTTCTTAATCTTTTAACATCAGACTTGTGTACACTTACAGTATCATGATATGTTCGTTTTACCTTTTGGGATTTTTTTCTTTTCAAATGACTGCTATTTCCTTTCATTCTCAATAATTTACCACTCCCACTAACTTTAATTCGGGAGGCAGCTCCTTTATGTGTTTTTAATTTAGGCATCTTTTATCCTCTTATTTTTTTTTTTCGTTGCAGGCATTAAGGTCATAGCTAATATATTTCCACTTAATCCAGGAGGAGATTCTAAAACAGCTTCATCTAATAGTGAATCTTTAACGGTTTTAAGTACATTCATCCCTAGTTCAGGATGAGTAATCTCTCTACCTCTGAATAATACACTTATTCTGACTTTATTCCCTTTTGATAAAAACTTCTTTACTTGTTTTAATTTCCAATCAAGTTCATTTTCTGCCGTTCTTGTCTTAAACTTTATTTCTTTGGTTTTTTGAATTGATGCTTTAACCTTGCTTTGTTTTTTTGCATTTCGCTCTTGTCTAGTAAGTTTATACTTATGCTTACCGTAATCCATAATCTTACATACAGGCGGGTTAGCAGCTGGCGAAACTTCAACCAAATCCAAAGATCTCTCAAGAGCATGATTTACAGCATCTTTGGTGAGTAATACTCCCATTTGTTTACCATTTTCATCAATAACTAGTACTCTGTCAGACCGTATACTATTATTTATATAGTATTCTTTTGCTATTCTTTTTCCTCCATAAATAAATTACCACGTTATAAACGTGGCATAAGAGAGTCTAGCATAATGAATACTCGCAATCAACAGATTTTAAATTATAATTTCATTTAATTTAGTGAAGAGAAAAAGATTTTTTCAGATTTNAATTCTTGATTAGTGTGATATTTAAGATATTCAGATAATTTTTTGTATAANTTAANATTAGCATTTTNGGNTAGTTTGTTATTTATTATATCTACGGAACTNATTTCATTTTTTGATATGAATTTTAATAATCTGATTTCGTANTCTTCTAGAAGAATACTATTATTTTTTGATATNGGNCAATNAGNACAAATTAAACTNCCATTTTCAAATGCAAGATAATAATTTNCNGGNTTTAATNNAGTGTTACATANNAAACAAATATTTATTTCNGGNAATATNCCTTCNGACANTAATATTTTTACNTGAAAATATATTAATGATAANAATATTTTNTTTTTAGAAATCAAACTNAANCACAAATTNAAAAGATGATATACNTATTTATTATTTTCATTTATTGAATTGGTATAAATACATANCTCNGCCATTATATTNCTAGAAATTAATTTNGNTAAATCTATNGGTCTTTCAAACCANGAAAATTTATTTTTTGATTCGTAAATNAACCANAAATTNTCTCTTACTGAAGCTTTNAAATCCATTTTTTGAAAAATATCTATAGAGTCAAAATTTTGATTGTTTTTTTTCATNCTTTTTACAATACATGTAACTACTCCNGTATNNGGAGTTAATATATTGAAAATCTTATCNAATTCACCNTAATCTCTNGAAGAAATAGTAATTCCTTCAAAGTTTAANTATTTTTTCTTTTCCATTATNAGTNTATTATCTTATAGATTGTCTTGAGTTAAATGCCTGAGTTAANGTTTTGTTGTCTGTNTAATCCAGGTCTCCTCCTATTGGNATTCCTATTGCTAATCTNGAAATTTTGATCTCATTATTTGTAATTTGNTTTATTATATATGTNGANGTTGCATCCCCCTCNATNGTGGGATTTGTAGCAATTATGATTTCTNTAGGAGTGNATTTATTTATTCTTTCTATTAGATTAGATATAGTNAATTCCTGNGGNCCTATNCCNTTTATTGGAGANATNGATCCNTTTAATATGTGATAAGTTCCTNTGTATGAATTTGTATTNTCTATAGCATANGCATCTATTGAATCATGAACTATACAAAGTACTGATTTNTCTCTATATTCATTAGTNCATATAGAGCAAGGATCNTTTTCAGTTACAATAAAACAAATTTTACAAAAAGTTAACATTTGTTTGGATTTTTCTAAGCTTTTTGAGAGTTCNATAATNTTACTTTNAGGTGCTTTAATNATATGGAAAGCTAANCTTTCNGCTGTTTTTGGNCCAATCCCTGGGAGTTGACCTANATGACCAATCAATTCNGTAATTATGCTAGATATTGAAANTTGATTATTNNTNCTCANANTACATACCTANCAAATCTGTTATTGACCCTAATTGACTATTAGCACTTTTTTGAGATTTTTCTATTGCTTTATTNATTGTAGATTGAATATTNTTTTCAAGTNTTTTTACTCTAGATTGATCCANNTCANTTACATTNAGTTTTATTTCTTTAATTTTGAAAGTACCATCTANNGTNACNCTGATTTCACCNGATTTATCTGTTTCTGTAANTGTACTTTGTTTNAGCTTTTTNTGAATTTCTTTCATTTGGCTTCTCATTTTAAAAGCAGCTTTTATATTTTTAGGATTCATTTTTAATCTCCTTTAATTTAGTGAAATTTCCNTATTTACTNACTTCATTATAAAAAANTTCANTATTTTTATTGTNTGAAATCTNATTATTATTNATGTTATTTTTNAAATTGTTATTATCTTTGTTAATCTTTAAATTATTATTTTGACCACCTAGTGTGAAATTAAATTGTAAATCTTTATTCCATATATCTTTAATNGCTGNTGTAAANTGTTTNAATTTAATAGGATTAGNTATTTCTTGATTTATGTAATTAATTTGGCTTTTATGAGTAAATTCAAAATTNAGAGTATTTTCATTTATATTGTAATCNNTAATTGNTTTAATTTTCCATGCCCAATCAGTATCNTTGAATTTTTCTATAAANTGNTTTAGTAACAAATCATCTTGTTTAGNATTATNNATTAGATTTGAATTGTTNTNATTNATTGAATCNAATTGGTTNTTTTCTTCTTTNTTGTNTTCTATTTGNTCAGTTTTATAATCAATTTGTTTTTTTTGNGCATANANGTTATTTGTTTTTTNNGANTNNAAATTTTGGNTAGATANAGANCTTNGNTTAACTTTGTCAAAAATATCGATAATCATTATTTCTANAGATAANTTTTGNTCAGTAAATGAGTTTAANTTAAGATCATTNACTATATTAGAAATTGTTTTTATTTNTTCAATTGAAATTGTATTCCCTAATTTTTNTATGTTGGAGGCNTCNTATAATTTNTTNTTATAATGAAGAAGGTTTCTGCATAGNTGCCTGAATGAATTTAATATTGANTCGNAATTTGTATTCTTTGNAAATAAATTATTTAGTAATTTAATTGATATNTCTAGATTATGATCTAACANNTNNGNGANTATNTTNACGGNNACNTCTTCNTTGANAATNCCTAAGACTTTTTCTATTGATTCTTTNTCTAAATTTTTGTCTTTTATNNTTATAAANCATTTTTCCAATAGATTTTCTGCGTTTCTTAANCTACCACCTGAATGNATAGCAATTATTTCAGCATNTTCTTTTGNTAAANNTTTTTGTTCTGANGTGGCTATNNTGATTAATTTATCACTTATTTGATNTNTTTCAATNGATTTGAATTCTAATATTTGGCATCTAGACATAATTGTTTGAGGGATTTTTTCAGGNTCAGTAGTNACTAGTATAATTATAAGATGANTTGGAGGTTCNTCAAGAGTTTTTAATAANGCATTAAATGAGTGTCTACTTAGCATNTGTACNTCATCTAATATATANACTTTATATTTNTTNGCTCCAGGTAAAAAATTTATTTTATCCAACATAACTTCTGTTAGGTCNTCAACTTGCCTTATAGAGCTCGCAGCATCTAATTCAATGATACTTTGTGATGAGTAATTATTTATNTCTTCACANGATTTGCAGGAACAATTTTCTATANNTAAATNGTTNTCAATANCANTTTNACAATTAATTGATTTTGCAAAAACTCNGGCNGTACTTGTTTTNCCTGTACCNGAGGGTCCNGAAAANACAAATGAATGAGATAAACGATTATTTAANATAGAGTTACTTAAAATNTGNACAATTTCTTCTTGNCCGANAATNCTAGCTAAACTTTTAGGTCTCCACTTTCTATAAAGTACTTGTTCTTCCATAANTTTTNATATTTTTAGTTGTTTTATAATTGAATTTGCTGTTTCATTCATGANTTTTGTGTCNTNNTNGTTTTCATGATCGAATCCACTTAAATGTAATATACCATGTAATANTAATTTTTTGATTTCTTTATTTATTATTTTCAAATCATTTNTATTTTGATTTTTAATATATTCTACTGAAATTATAAGNTCNCCAAGNTGAGAAGTAATTANATTNGATTTTGGGAAATTTATATTNNCCNTGATCNGNTTNTTGTTNATTACCATAATANTTACCTTNATATGTGTANGAAAAAGACAATACATCCGTAGCTTCATTTAATCCACGNTATCTNGAGTTCAATTTTTTAATTGTNNTNTTATCACTTAGTAGTATGTTTAATTCTGTGTCTGNTGGNATTTTNAGGTACTTAAATATATTTGTAACTAGACTGATTAATTCACATTCATNAAAATCAATATCTACATTTTNNTCGTAATCTAAATTTATGTTNGTCATAAATTTTAGTCTGTTGTTGGNGCTANAGGGAATGCGCTTGANANAATGTTACNNCCGAAAAATGANTCTAAGATATTAGAATTTTCNGGTATGATTATNGTTGAATTTCCAGANGAGAAACTNTTTTCNTAAGTTTCNANTTGTCTTAANAAATTATAAAATTCCGGATTTNGNGAATGAGCTTCNGATAATATTTTAATTGCTTCNGCTTCTGCNTTNCCNANGATGATTTTTGCTTCCTTATCAGCTTTAGCTCTAATTACTGCGGCTTCTTTNTCNACTTNAGAACGNACTGTTAAATCTATTTCGGCNGCTTCAGCNCTNTCTTTGTCAGCTTTCCTTTTTCTTTCGGCTTTCATTCTNGCATATATACTTTCTGCAATTTCATCNGGGAAATCTGCTCTTTTNATTCTTACATCNANAAGTTNNATNCCGAATTCTNGNAATTTAGGCTCAGCNTCTATTTTAACTTTATTCATAACTTGCTCTCTACTAGTTTTGATAATTTCAGCCTGAAGATCTGANGCAATTTCTCTTCTNAGTTCAGAAGAAATNATATCAATAGCACGAGAAGANGCNANGGTTTCATTTCTAGTAGTTTTAAAAAATAACAAAGGGTCAACAATTTTNCCTCNNGCATANACATCAATTACTAATCTTTTTTTNTCACTNGTAAGNAAAGANTCAGGNGGTGCNTCAAATATTAANAGTCTTTTTTCAAACTTTCGTACTTGATCTATNAANGGTACTTTAAAATTCAAACCNGGANNTTGGGTTGTTTTTATTGGCTCTCCAAATCTTGTTACAATTGCTGTGTTTGTTTCGTCAACTATAAATAANCTTTGNACCAANGCAACNANTCCNATNAAGATTATAACGATNATAGNTGTNNAAGATTTTTTCATTTTAATCCTCNATTGCTCCCATTATTTTTTTTGATTCATCNGAGTTGAAAAAGTANATTTTANTTGGGTCACCNATTATTATGCTTTTAGATANTGGNANTACTTTTTCTATNGTTTCAAGGTAAAGNCGTGNTTCTGTTGTTTGTTTCTGTANAGANTATTCTTCTAAAATNGNNTTNAATTTTNCNGCTTCACCNGCTGATTCNGCTANACGTNTNGCTTCATAAGCTTNAGCATCNTGAACAACTTTAGCTGCATANCCTCTNGCTTTAGGAATNACATCTTCTTTGTANGCATCAGCAAGATTNATAATTCTTTCCTTATCTTCTCTTGCACGTACAACATCNTCAAATGCATCTTGNACTTGTTGNGGTGGTTGTACGTTNTGTAATTTNACTTCTCNAACTCGAATNCCNGATTCGTATTGGTCTAGAAGTTTTTGCATTAACNNTTTNGTTTCNGNNTGNACAGNTTCTTTTTCTGTNGTTAANACATCATCAATTGGNTTGCTNCCAACTACNTGCCTTAATGATGTTTCAGCAACATNCATCATTGTTTTGCCAGNNGGGTCAATNNCTTTNTANANAAATTGTTCTAAATTTTTGATGTCATATTGAACTANTANTTGAGCNTCNACAATATTNTCATCNCCTGTTATCATNAGAGATTCNATAGGGANTGGATTGTTTCCTCTNAATCCTAATTCNAGNCTTCTTATTGCATCAGTNGCCACGATATCTTTTTNTCCAATTGGAGANGGGTAAAACCAATGCAANCCAGGNCCNGNNGTTGANCTGAATTTACCAAAAAAACGAAGNGCNGCTTGNTCNCCTGGNTGAACAGTAAAAAACCCTGAAGCTAGCCAAAGGCCNAANAGAAGTATTAAAAGTATAAATGTAAANAATNAATTATTTTTTGGAAANGGAAGNNTTTTCCTTANATTNTCAAAAANTTTATTTANACCTGAAAAATTAAATTCNGGNTCTTTCTGATCAAACAATATNNCTCCANTNAATTTTNNTATATATTNATTATAGTTAATTTTNAGTGTTTTTGAAATTCAATTTTTATTGTTTATTAAACAATCCTAAAAATCTTTCTTCNTAATGNTCAAANAACCCCCATCTNTCTAATTCNGTTTTGAGTATTTCAGGATCTGCNCCNTTTTTAACTTCNTTAAANAATATTTCTATTCTTTGAATTGTAGCTTTTGGTACNCCACCAAAANNAGGNTGTGGATTTAATANCCCNCTNGAATTAAATTCACTTACATTTTGNACTAAAGATTCAGCTGTNAAATCATGTATAAATTTCANNAATGAAACATCCCANAATTCATCAATNCCAACAATTACAGCTGTTAATTTATCATCTTTTTTNTCCAATTCATTNATTATNTTATTTGANACTTCTGTAACTGAACCACTNAATATATTTGTATTNCCNGGCTCGTTTTTATANTGGTANAANACTCCAGGACTGTTCATTCCAAATTTNGATGAAACAAATTCAAGATATTTATATGCTTCATCACTAAACCCNTTCAAATTNAGGGCATANGTTGGNGTTACTATNTCAGGTTTNCCNGAGTTAACTNTACCTGTTCTAACTACAGTTTCATTTTTATTTGAATTCAGATCAGTATATATNGGNTCTGTTACTACNTAATAGTTTATTATGGTGTTNCCAAATGTTGCCAAATGCTGCTTTGGNTTTCGTTTAACTTTTGTTTTTTCTACAGCTTTGATTAGGTCTTTATCTGATTCAAACATAGAATATTTTCTCGAAAAGAATAAATTAGTTTGTCCTTAATTAAAATTTTAACACAAATGTTGTAATTTAATTAATTTATCAATTTTATATTCGTGCAAATATATGATATTCTCATTGAAATTAAAACGGGGTGTGGCGCAGTTGGCTAGCGCACCAGTATGGGGTACTGGGGGTCATCGGTTCGAGTCCGGTCACCCCGATAAGGAGATAATATGAAAAATCTTAATGAATATTTACCAGATTTAACAAGTGAAATTATTACACAACAAACGGATACTGACTTAGATATTTACAGAGATGAGTATGGAATTCCTCATATTTATGCATCCAGTGATTACGACGCATTCTTCGGTCAGGGTTTTGCTACTGCACAGGACAGATTATGGCATATGGAATATGACAGAAAACGAGCTTACGGAAAACTATCAGAATTATTAGGAAATGATGGTTTGTCAAATGATAAATTTATGGGAGCATTAGATATTTTATCTAATGTTAAATCTGACTTTCAACATTTAGAAGATGATTCAAAAATCATGTACAAAGCATATACTGATGGGGTGAATGAATATTTATCTCAAAAAGATTCATTGCCAATTGAATTTGAGCTCATAAATAAAACTATGGAAATATGGGAACCTTGGGATTGTTTAGCAGTATTTAAGGTTAGGCATATTATGATGGGAGTCTTTGAGGGTAAAATTTGGAGAAGTTCAATGATTGAGAAATTTGATTTATCCAAATTAAGAAATTTATTTTCAGGATATGACGAAGGAGCTTTAGTTATAGTTCCTCCTGAAGATTTATATAAAGGAAAAAATATTGATCCTACCAAGCAATTTAAAATTGCAATGGATCATGTGGATTTTTTATCTGAAATAGATATAGGTAGCAATAGTTGGGTTGTTGGAGGGGATTTGTCATCAACGGGGAAACCTTTAATGGCTGGAGATCCACATCGAGGCCTTGATACCCCTTCAGTGTATTATCAAAATCATATCAGGTCTGATAATTTTGATGTTATTGGATTATCATTTCCAGGATGTCCTGGATTTCCACATTTCGGGCATAATGAAAAAGTTTCATGGTGTGTTACACATGCTGGATCAGATTATCAAGATTTATTTATTGAAAAAATCAGAAATAAATCTGGAGTATTAGAGAGTTTTAATGGCGAGTCTTGGAAAAAAATAACAAAAACATCTTTTCAAACAAAAGTTCTTAATGGAGAAAATGTAACTATTGACTCATATAAAACAGACAATGGGAACATTATTGGATTTAATAAAAACAAATCTTATGCTATTTCGTTTAAATATTCTTCTACTGAATCTCCAAATAAAGGATTTAATGTAATAAGAAATATGCTAAATTCAAGAAGTTCTAAAGAAATAGAAAATTCTATGGATGACTGGGTTGATCCTTGCAATAATTTTTTGTTTGCTGATATAGAAGGTGATTATGGATATCTAAATCGAGGTAAAATTCCGATTAGAAATACTATGAATGCCTGGGTGCCTGTACCAGCATGGGAGCAACAATATCAATGGGAGGGTTATATCCCATTTGAAAAACTGCCACGTATATTTAATCCTGAAAATGGATTTATCGTGACCGCTAATAATAAGATAGCAAATGTCGATTATCCTTTTTATTTGTCATTAGATAGTGCTCCTGAATATAGGGCTAAAAGGATAACAGAACGAATCAAGGAAAACATAGTTCAAGGAGAAATAACACCTGAAAAAATGATTTCTATTCATTCAGAAATAACTTCCATTCCTGCCAAAGTAATATTAAAATCATTATCTAAATACAGTAAAAATATAACAGAAAATGATGAATTATTTAAGGATTTTTTAATTTGGGATTCTAAAATGGAAAGATCATCAATTTTTCCGACAATTTATTCCGAAATGAGATTTTTATTAAATAAAAAAATTATATCTAATTTGTTAGACGAGGATGCTGCTAATAAAATGTTATCTGCAGGTGGTCGGGGAGCTCCTAATCATCTAAGATCACTTGCTTCAAGGATAATTACTCAGATTTCAAATAATACATCTGAATATTTACCTAAGCCTTACACTAATTGGAATGAATTATTAATTCAAGTTTTTGATTTGGCTATAAAAAATTTAAAAGCTAAATATGGATCCGACAGAACAAAATGGGAATGGGGAGAAGTTCATAAAACAAATCCACGCCACTTGTTATCTGACATGTTTCCTGAACTTTCAGATAAACTAGACCCTCCTAGGTTTTCAATAAATGGAGATGGTGACACTCCACATAATGCTTCTGCATCTAATGTAAATAAATTTGATGTTGTTGCAACCTCTGTTGCAAGATATTTTTTTGATGTTTCAAATTGGGATAATTCAAAATGGATAGTGCCCCTTGGGGCATCCGGACACCCTGGTAGTGATAATTATTCTGACCAAGGAACATTATGGAAGGATGATCAAGTTATTGAAATGCAATATACTTGGAGTAAGATACAAAAAAAATATAAAAAACAAATGATATTAAAATCAAATTAATAATCTGATTTTAGTGCATGCCCATTTAAAACTTTTGTATGCTTTCCTTTGTTTATTATTATTTCACCATTGACTATTACATATTCTATTCCTTCTGCGTATACTTTAGGGTTATCTTTAGTAGCTTGTGATTTTATTTTGTTCAGATCAAAAATAGTTATATCTGCTTTAAAATTTTCTTTTATCAATCCTCGATCTCTTATTCCTAGTTTTTGAGCAGGAAAAGAAGTGATTTTTCTTATAGCATATTCAAGTGACATGTGCTTTTCTTCTCTTACATATTCTGAAATTATTGTTGGGAAACAACCATAGGTTCTTGGGCTAGGGAAGTCACCAAGTAAAACAGCATCACTTCCAACCATTGATAATGGATGATTAATAAATTTTGGTATAGTGTTACCGTTTGCACCTAAAGCTACATAACATGTTTGTAAATCTTCTTCTAACAATATGTCACAAATTGTATCAATAGGATGTTGATTTCTTGATCTTGAAATTTCACCTACAGATAAGCCTTCATACCTATGATTTTTAGCAAGTTTGAAATATGTTAACCATACTTGTTCCCAACTTAAAGCTCTAGGAGCAACTTCTTCTTTAAGTTTTTTTCTCATTTCGTCAGATCTAAGTATACTTTTCAAAACATTTGTGCCCCCATCTTTAGTCCAATCAGGTAGCATTATGATTAATCGAGTGCTTCCATAGATATAAGGATAGCTATCAAAAGTTATATCTAGCCCAGATTCTCTTGATTTTTCTACTAAATCAAGAATTTTTCTTGCGCCTCCTTTTGAGTACGAACTCTGATATAAATGTGTTATGTGGACTGGGATATCACTTTTTTCTCCAATCTCAATTGCCTCTTTAAACGGATCAAGGAATTTATCACCCAATTCATATCTTACATGAGTGTGGTATATTCCTCCATTTTTGTGAGCTTCTTTTGACAATTCAATTAGCTCTGATGTGTCTGCAAAATTTCCCGGTGGATATTCTAATCCTGTTGATAATCCAAATGCACCTTCTTCCATTGATTCTCTTAATATTGATTTCATGTTATTAATATCATTTATGGTTGCTTTTTTATTTTCCCATCCCACTGTGTTAATTCGTAATACTGAATTACCGACCAAGTAAGCAATGTTTACAGCTGTTTTTTGGTGAAAAGCTTCAAGATAAGATTCGACTGAGGGCCAAAATACATCTTGATCAATTGTGCCATCTAATCCAGAATTTAATTCAATAAATTCATTCAAGTCTTTTTTTGTTTTGAATGGTGCATAAGAATTCCCGTCTACTCCAATTAATTCGGTTGTAATACCTTGAGTTATCTTTGGTTCATGAAGAGGTTCATCTAAAATTCTAAGACCTGTATGTGCATGGAAATCTATAAATCCGGGTGTCAAAGTTAGCCCGTTAGCGTCAATAGTTTTTTTAGCTTCAATCCAAGAATCATGATTTCTTAAGATTTTTATATTATTATCTATTATTCCTATATTGGACTTATAAGACGGATTACCACTTCCATCTACAATCTCTGCATTTTTGATTAGCAAATCTAGCATATTAGTTCACTTATATATTTAAATGAATATTATATGTAGTTATAATAGTTCTGTATATAATCTAACTTGTTTTTATGGAAAATGCTAATCTAAAAGTTAAAGAATTATCTAAAAGATTTGACAGCCTAAGGGGGCGTCTTTGAAATTGATAAACTTAATAACAACATTCAGTTATTAACTAAACAAACTCTTGATCCAAGTTTTTGGAATAATTCAAGTAAAGCTCAAAAAGTTTCTAAAAAATTGGCTTCTTATGAAAATCAATTAAAGGAAATTAATAATGTCATTTTGAGCTTGGAATCTGTGAACGAAATTATAGAAATTGCTATTCTTGAAAAGGATAATTCTTTAGAGCCTGAAATTTTAGAATCCATTGAAAAACTTACTCTTTCCTTAGATCAGCTTGAATTAAAAACACTGTTTGATGGCGAATTTGATTCAAGAAATGTTATTTTATCTATTCATGCAGGAGCTGGAGGTGTTGAATCTCAAGATTGGGCTAGTATGTTAATGAGAATGTATACAAGATGGGCAGAAAAAAATGATATGAGCGCAAAAATATTAGAAATTTCTAGAGGAGATGAAGCAGGAATTAAAAGTTGTACCATAAGTATTGATGGATTTAATTCTTATGGTATGCTCAGAAGTGAAAAAGGAGTCCACAGATTAGTAAGACTTTCCCCATATGATTCAGATAATGCAAGGCATACCTCATTTGTTCTTGTTGAAATTTTGCCTGAAATAGAATCCGATATAGAAATCGATATCAAATCAGATGATTTGCAAATAGAATCTTTTAAAGCGGGTGGAGCAGGGGGGCAAAGTGTCCAAAAAAATTCCACAGCAATAAGAATTACTCATCTTCCTACGGGAATAAAAGTTTCATGCCAAAATGAACGATCTCAAGCACAAAATAAAGAAATAGCCATGAAAATTTTAAAATCAAGATTATTATCTTTAGAAATTAAAAAACGAGATGAAAATGAGAAAAAATTAAAAGGTCCACATGTTTCAGCAGAATGGGGAAATCAGATTAGAAGCTATGTACTTCATCCGTATAAAATGGTTAAGGATCATAGAAGTAATTGGGAATCTTCGGATCCTGATAATGTTTTAGATGGCGAACTAAATAGCTTTATTGATAAATATTTAAGAATGGGGAAAAATTAAAATTTACTTAATATTTCAACTATAGTATATAATTTAAAACTAGATTAGGTACAAATTATGAATTTGAAGAATTATACAAAATTAAACAAACTAAAATTTTCTTTTATTTTGATGACTTTGTTTTACACTATTGCGTTTACCGCATTTATCATTGGATGTTCAGCGGATACAAATGAAGAAACATTAAATGCCATGCCGTTAAGATCTGATTCTGAAGTTAAAAATAAAACAAACAATAATAGTACTAGTTGTTCCAATTCGCAAGTTGCCGAAAATACACTAAATATACTTTACTCCGATCCACCTACCTTAGATCCCCACATAGCACAAGATTCAACATCTGCTTCCATAATACTAGAATTGTATAGCGGATTGGTTTCGTTAGATACAGATTTGAAGATAACACCAGATTTAGCTGAATCGTGGAAAATAAGTGATGATGGTATGAAATATACTTTTATTATCAGAGATAATATCAAATTTCACAACGGAAAAAAAATTACAGCTTCTGATATAGTATGGTCATTCAATCGCGCTGCAGATCCCAAAACTGCATCTATTACAGCAAAAGATTATCTTAGTGATATTATAGGTGTTACGGAAGTGATCAACGGTAAGGCAACAACAATTAGCGGTATCAAAGAAATTGATGATCGAACTATAGAAATTAATATAGACTCCCCAAAAGCTTATTTTCTTGCAAAACTTACTTACCCAGTAGCATTTATTCTTGACCAAGAAAGTTTAAGTGATCCTAATTGGATTCAAAAACCAAACGGATCTGGACCTTTCATTCTAGATGAATATTTGGTTGGTGAAAAATTAATATTAAAAAGAAATGATAATTGGCATAAAACTGCAGCGAAATTAGATTATGTTTCTATGAACTTGGCAGGAGGATCTGCCATGGCTATGTACGAAAATTGTGAAATTGATATCACTGGTGTAGGCATGTCAGATTTAGAGCGTGTCCTTGATCCAAGTAGTGAATTAAACAATGACGTAGTTGTTGCTCCGTTGGATTTTTCTCAATATTACATTGGTTTTAATCTTAAAGAACCACCTTTTGACGATATTTATTTTAGGCAAGCATTGGCATATTCAATTAATAAAGAATTAATAGCAACTGAAGTTTTATCAGATTTAGTAAAACCTGCTTATAATATACTGCCTCCTGGATTCCCTGGTTATAATGAAAATGTTAAAGGATTTAAATTTGATGAACAATTAGCAAAAGATGCTCTTTCAAAATCTAAATATTCTGACATTACCAAATTACCAAGGTTAATTTTATCTGTTCCAGGAACAGGCGGAAGTGCCGGACTTGATATTGAGGTTATACTTGAAATGTGGAAGCAGACTTTGGGAATTGATGTGGAAATACAACAGTTAGAGTGGGCTACTTTTCTTCAAATGTTAAATAAAAAAGAGTTACAATTTTTCTCTGGACTAGGATGGGTTGCGGATTACCCAGATCCGGAAAATTTTTTGGACATTAATTTTCACTCAAAAAAATCTACTAATCATAACAATTACATAAATCCAAAGGTTGATAATCTATTAGAATTAGCCAGAGTTGAGCAGAACGTTTCGACACGTTTAGATCTTTACAATCAAGCTGAAAAGATTATTGTAAACGAGAGCCCCTGGATTCCATTATGGTTTCCTGGTGATCAATATGTACTTATTAATCAAAGAGTAAAAAATTATAAACTTACTCCAATGAGTGTACCTAAGTATGCATTGGTTGAAATTGTAGATTAAAATCACTAAAGTTAAATAATGTGGCAATATATTTTAGCTAGATTAATGTGGATACCTGTCCTTTTAGTATCTGTTGCATTTATAACTTTCGTGTTAGGTCGATTTGGACCAGGCGATCCTGTTGAAATTATGATGGGAACCAAATACGATCCTCAAGTCGCTGAACGTATAAGATCAGAAATGGGATTAGATAAGCCCATCCTCTATCAATTTGGATCTTATATTTCTAAAGCAATCAAAGGTGACTTTGGTGAAAGCTTAAGATACAGAGGAAGGTCTGTATCTACATTGATTTTGCCTAAATTAATAGTATCAGCAAAGTTAAGTTTCGTCGCCCTGTTGATTAGTGTATCAATAGGACTTCCCCTTGGATTTTTTATTGCACACAAGCAAGGTACTTGGATTGATCCATTAATAGTAACAATATCTCTGTTTTTTATGTCTATTCCTATAATGATAACTATACCTGCATTGTTGTGGTTAGGATGTTTGAAAACTGATCTGGTCCCATGTTCAGGGTGGGGTGGAGTTTTTGATAAAAGAATCATTATTCCATCCTTAACGATGGGTATCCCAGGTATTGCTTTTATGATTCGAATCATGCGAGCATCAACGCTTGATGTACTGGGACAAGACTATATAAGAACAGCTAAATCTAAAGGGCTTAGTATTTTTACTATCAGTAATAGGCATGTTTTGCGAAATGCTATGATTCCAATCATAACAATATTATCTTTTTCATTTGCAGGGATTTTAGGTGGAGCATTTATTACTGAAACTATTTTAGGTATTCCGGGTATTGGTCGATTTAGCGTTGAAGCAATTTTCAATAGAGATTATCCTGTGATTATGGCTATAACCCTTGTTAGTGCAGTCGCATTTATATTTGCAAACTTATTAGCTGACATTTCTTATTCTATTATAGACCCGAGGATAAGGTATAAATGAAAAAATCTAATGGTCATTTTCAAAATGCGATACAAAGATTGTTCAAAAAAAAGATTGCCGTTTTTTGCATATTAATGCTTTCACTGGTTTATTTTGGTGGAATTTTTGCTTCGATTATTTCGCCTTACGATTATACATCACAAGATTATACTAATATAAAAAAACCACCAAGCATTGAACATATTATGGGAACAGACAGGGCAGGCAGAGATGTTTTTACAAGAGTATTGTGGGGAGTTCAAAATACAGCGATTATTACTTTTGTAGCTTTGATAACTGGAGGACTAGTCATTGGAGTCGGGTTGGGATTATTAGCAGGCTACAAGGGAGGCAAAATTGATTCTTTAATTATGAGAATAGGAGAAGTATCATCGTCTTTTCCAGATATATTACTTGTTGTAATACTAGCTGCTACGTTAAGACCCAGAATATTAGATTTTGTCAGGCACATTGAGGATGATTATGGTATTTCTGGATTGGTTAAAAGTGGTGTTGCTGATTATCTTGTGGTATCGTTAGCTTTAGTTAGCTTTGGTTGGCTTGGAACGGCAAGACTTATTAGAGCTCAAGTCCTTAGTCTAAAGCAAAATCAATATGTAGATTCTGCAGTCTCTATTGGTGCTAGTACAAAACGTATTTTGTTTATTCATTTGCTTCCTAATTCTATCAGCCCGTTAGTAGTCTCCGTAACAATGGGAATGGGTGCCTTGGTTGGGACTGAAATTGTATTGAGTTGGCTGGGGTTAGGTATTCAACCTCCTCGACCTAGTTTAGGAAGAATGTTATACGAAGGAGGAAGTATTAGTGTTATAAGAAATGAACCATGGCTACTGATTGGGCCGGGTTCTGTGGTTTTTTTATTAGTATTATGCTGGAATTTATTAGGTGACGCTTTAAATGATGTTTTAAATCCCAGAACCAGATAAAAATTATTTTCTGTTTTTTCTTTTATATAACATCACAATACTAAAAAAATAGGATAACATTAAAATTTCATTAGAGTTCGATAATCCGCATGAATTTTTATTATCTGAGCTTTTTTCTTCTTCATCTGGCATGTTATTATCATCATTTGATTTAGCTAGATTTGAGTTGGTAGATTTACTTACTTCTTTTGAATCATTTTTCATAGTATCTAATGTATATAGCTGGATGGAACTCGTAGTTGATTTGGGTTTGGTATTTTTATTTGTTTCTTCAATTAAGCTTGCTCCAATTACTTTGCGCCATTCATTTTCTATTTCAACTTTGTTCATTCCGTATATTTTTTCTAAAGCATTGTTTAAAGACATACCACTTTTCATGGTTTTAATGAAATTAGTGAATTCTTTACGTCCTAGGGTTTCTATCATATATTCTACAATTTTTTCTGCTTGACCATAAAACAATATAATATCCTCTGGTTTACCAGGTGGGGATGTATATTTTGTTATAGATAGTAAAGTATCTGTTTTCAAGTTATTTTCAAATGAATTTTGATATGAAAATCCTTTTATTGGATTAGCGTATTCTGCTAATCCTTCGTTTAACCATGAAGGTATAACTGTGTAGGGTGACCCTGCTGCTCTTTCAACTAGGATATGTGTAATCTCATGACTTGCAGTTCCTTTAGATTCTCTCCCATCAAGTAGCAATACTACTCCATGCTTTGGATATGCCTGCCCTTGGGTTATAAGCTTTTCAGATTGAGCATCACTTTTAGGAGCCAGTGATTTTGACATATAAGAATAATCATTAAAAAGTACAATGTTTAAAGGTTCGTTTTTTGCTTCCAAACCTAAAAGGGGTGAGATGTATTCCACTGTTTCCAGAGTAGCTTCAAGTAAATCATTTGCTCTGTCTTGAACAACATTTTCAAATACTTCAATATAGTACATTGTTATAGATTTATATTTAACACTATTCCATTTTTTATTGTTGTCGAGGTATACAAGTTTGTTGATTTTACTAGAAAACGTTTTGTCGTTAGTTGTTTTAATTTCGTAGGAATATTCTATAGGGCTACCAGGTGGTATGTATTTATTGGCTGTATTTGTAGTCCATGTTAAATTTCCCTTAAAGTTATTTTCATTTTGATCGAAATTTATTGGTTGTATTATATTCGAATTACTATAACCTATTTTCAAAATTAATTTAACTGTTTCAATTTCATCATTTAATTCTCCTGATATCTTGAATTGGATATCTTTTGGGAAGTTTATTTCGATGGAAGTTTGTGTTTTTGTTAATTTTGATTCTGCTATTATCGGATTGAAATTTGCAATGAAAATAAATAAAAATCCTAGCAATGAGAAAAAAATATGATTTAAGTTCATTTGTTTTTTGTTCCTGTTAAACCGTAAATTATTCTTTGAATTAAACTAATAAAAGAAAGTAATATAGATATATATAATAATAGATAAAGAATAAAAAGATTATAGGATCCCAAAATTAAAGCTAAAGATAAAACAATAACTCTTTCTGTTCTTGTAAATATTCCTATATCTCCTTGTACTCCGTATGATTCATACTTGGATTTCACATAACTGATAAGCTGGTTAATTAAGGCACTTAAAAATACTATAATCACTGTATGGCTATCATTAACAAAATAAATAAGTAGCCCCAAATAAATAATTGATTCAGAAATTCTGTCCATTATAGCGTCAAAAAAACCACCTAATTTTGATGCTGAATTTGTATATCTTGCCAAAGAGCCATCTATAAGATCAAAAAGGCTAGATATAATTATCATTATACCTGATATTAATAAGTGTCCCTGAGTAATTAAAATCATTGTAATTATAGATGATAATAATCCAACAATAGTTATTTTGTTGGGAGTTAATTTTAATTTGATTAATAAAGGTATGATTGAGATATTTAGAATATTATTTATACCAGATTTTAGATTTGTTCTTATATTTTGATATTGATTCAATTAATTATTTTAAATTTTTGTATACTTCTATTATTTTATCAGAAATATTATTCCAATCGTAATTATTTAGGGTGTTTTGTCCATTTTTAATTATCAAATCTTTATGTTGTTTATTTTTATAAATATAATTAATTGAATCATATATTGACTTTGGATTTCTAGGTTCAAATAACAAACCATTAATATCATGGGTTATTATTTCATTATATCCTTCAATATTTGATGCTATTACTATAGTATTACTTGCCATTGCTTCAAGTAATATTATTCCAAAACTTTCGTATCCTAATGATGGAGCGCATAATATGTCTGAGTTAATTAATATTTGTTGTTTTAATTCTTCGCTTACTATTCCGGGGTTACAAATTTTTATTCCATCAATTTTATTTCCTTTATACTCATGACCAATAATAGTTAGTTTGATGGGAAATTCAAATTTGTAGTTTTCTAGAGCTTGAATTAAATACTTTAATCCTTTTCTCTTGTCGTTTCTTCCAATGAAGAGTAAATTTAAAATTTTAGAATTGTTACTAGTTTTATATGATTTGAAATTTTTTGTATTTATCCCATTCGGAATTATGACATAATTATTTTTAAAATATTTGTTTATATAATTTTTTGATGATTTAGAAACTGCTATTCTATAATCAATTTTGTTATACAAGGATTTGAATAAGGTTGACATTTTGTACTTGTATAACCATGTTCCTTTGTTTGAATGAAATGTGGCTACAATTTTACATTTTGCATATTTAATGAAAAACATTGGCAAGCTACCTGCAAAAGGTTCATGTATGTGTATTAAATCTGGATTATAGTAAGAAAGAAATTTCTTTACTTGATCGCCTATAAATGGGGAAATTGTAATATTGGCTATAGACCCAGCACTTCTAATTTTAAATGTCTTCCCAATTTGATAATAATTTTTGTTTTTCAAATTATAATTTGATGTAGGTAAAACAATTATGTGGTCAATTTTTCTGTTTTTAATTTCATGGGAAAGATTTTGTATATGATTCCATACCCCACCAGGTGAGGATATGCCATAAGGACATACTATACAAACTTTCATTTAAGAAATTATTCTAGTGATGATTCTATAAATTCGTCTAGAAGTTTTCGAGCTTCATTATCTGTATGTTGTGAGGGTGGAGATTTGAAATAGTAACTAGATGGTGC
>PAZO01000007.1 GCA_002715665.1 Chloroflexota bacterium
CCTGTAGCGGAAGAAACTAAAGTTGAAAAACCTGTAGCNGAAGAANCTAAAGTTGAAAAACCTGTANCTGAAGAANCTAAAGTTGAAAAACCTGTANCTGAAGAANCTAAAGTTGAAAAACCTAANGCAAAAAANNCCAAGGTNGTACAACCNAAATCNGAAAAATCTAAAACTGAAAANCCNAAAGCAAAAAAGACAACAAAAAAAACTACAAAAAATAATAAAGAGGAAGCATAAGATGATTCAAATCTATTCCAGAGTCAAAGTAACTGACAACTCAGGTGCACGAGTGATAAGCTGNATTAATGTTCCTGGCGGTAGTGGGAGAAAATATGCTCATGCAGGAGATGTAATTGTTGCATCAGTTAAACAGGCATCATCAACTTCACAAATTAAAGCCGGAGAAGTTGTGAAAGCAGTAATTGTTAGAACAACAAAGCAAATTAGAAGAAAAGATGGTAGTTACATTAAATTTGATGATAATGCAGCAGTCATTNTAAACGAAGATAAACTACCNCGAGGTACAAGAATTTTTGGACCTGTAGCAAGAGANTTAAGAGATAAAAATTTTATGAGAATAGTATCTTTAGCCCAGGAGGTATTATAAATGAGAAAAATTAAAACTAACGACAATGTAATTGTTATAAAAGGGAAAGACGCTGGCAAAAAAGGAAAAGTACAAAAAATTCTACCTGATAAAGGCAAACTTTTAATCGAAGGTATTAATATTTATAAAAAACATATGAAAACCCAATCAGAAACACAACCAGGAGGAATTATCGATCGAGAAATGTTTGTAAACATTAGTAACGTAAAATTAATTGATCCAAATACAAACGAACCAACCAAAGTTAAAATTAATCAATTAAAAGATAATACTCGTGTTAGAGCAAATAAAATAACAGGAGAGGTTATAGAATGACAACAAAAAACAAAATAAACACTCCTAGGNTATTAGATCAATATCGAAAAGAAATTGCTCCAGCTTTAATGGAAGAACTAGGGCTATCAAATATTAATAGTGTACCTAAAGTTGACAAAATTGTTATTAATATAGGCTTAGGAGAAACATTAACAAATTCAAAAGCTTTAGAAAATTCAATTAAAGATGTATCTTTAATCACAGGTCAAAAGCCCATAACAACTAAAGCTAAGCAATCAATAGCTGGATTTAAAATCAGAGAAGGAATGGCTATTGGTGTTGCAACTACTTTAAGAAACAAAAGAATGTATGAATTTTTAGATAGATTGATAAACTTAAGCTTACCAAGAATTCGAGATTTNAGGGGAATGTCGTCTAAATCATTTGATGGAAATGGAAACTATACTATAGGTATTAAGGAGCAAGTGATTTTTCCTGAAATTGATTATAATTCAATTGATAAGATCAGAAGCTTGCAAATAATAATAGTTACAACAGCAAAAAACAATGATACAGGCTATAAACTATTAACAAAATTTGGATTCCCATTCATTAAAGAAGAACCTAAAACAACNGAACAAAATACAACTAATACAGACAATCAGGGATAATATTATGTTACAACCAAAAAGTTATAAGTACAGAAAACAACATAGAGGNCGATTAAAAGGAATCGCAACAAAAGGAATTAATGTTTCTTTTGGAGAATTTGGTCTAAAGGCACAAGAATCATCTTGGATAACTGCGAGACAAATAGAAGCAGCCAGAAGAGTAATGACAAGATANACAAGAAAAGGNGGTAAAATTTGGATCAGAATTTTTCCAGACAAGCCAATAACTGCCAGAGCTGCNGAAACAAGAATGGGTAAAGGTAAAGGAAATGTGGATCACTACGTTGCCCCTGTCATAAGAGGTAAAATTTTATTTGAAATCTCAGGAATCGACAAAGAGGAAGCAACATTGGCTCTAAATTTAGCATCAGATAAATTACCAATAAAAACTTCAGTTGTAGAAAGGAAATTGTTTTAATGTCAAGTATAGATAGCATAAGAGATAAAAANGATAACGAATTATTAGAAGAATTGTCTAATATCAATAGAGATTTGTTAGATCTTAGATTTAAACTTGAAACAAAACAACTTGCAAATAGTAATGAAATAAAAAATCTAAAGTTAAATAAATCAAGAATTTTAACAGTTATTAATGAAAGGAAAATACTAAGGTCATAAATATGAGTAATCAGAAAACAAGAACAGGTCAGGTTTTAAGTAATAAAATGGATNAAACAGCGATTGTNAGTGTTATTAGAAAATACAAACATAAATTATATGGCAAATATATAACACGTTCAAAAAAATACATTGCTCACGATCCGGAAAATAAAACTAAAATCGGATCTCAAGTTACAATAACAGAAACCAGACCTCTTTCTAAAACAAAAAGATGGTTAATTACAGAAATAAAAGAATAATTATAAATAAGGTAAAAATATGGCAAAAGAATCATCTGTAGCAAGAAATAATAAAAGAATTAAAATGGTAGAAAAATATTCTGCAAAAAGGGCTGAATTAAAAAATATAGCGAGCAATACAGCTCTTTCTAATGAAGAAAGAATGTCAGCTAGGAAAAAATTAGACAAATTACCGCCAAATTCAAATCCAATAAGATTGCGAAACAGATGTTTTGTTTCAGGCAGATCTCGTGGATATATTAACTACTTTGGACTTTCAAGAATTACATTCAGAGAAATGGCACACAAGGGCTTGTTACCTGGTGTGAAAAAATCTAGTTGGTAAAATAGGAGAAATAAATGAACACAGATCCAATATCAGACTTCCTTACTAGAATTAGAAATGCCAATTTGGTTGGCAANGAAAATGTNGAAGTACCATATTCGAAAGTAAAATCTAATATTTCAGAAATTTTAAAGAATGAAGGACTTATTGAGANNTATACAATAAANAGCGAAGACAAGTTTAAAAAAATCAGCCTTAATTTATCTTACAAAAATGAGGGAACTCCAAGGATTAATGGANTAAGAAGAATTAGNAANCCAGGACTGCGTGTATATTCTAGAAAAGGCGAAATTCCAAGATATTTTGGTGGACTAGGAGTAACAATTGTATCAACNTCAAATGGAATAATGTCTCACAAAGAAGCTTGGAAAAATCGTCTGGGCGGCGAAGTTATGTGTGTTGTATGGTAAAGGAGAATTAAAATGTCAAGAATAGGAATTAAACCAATTATCATCCCTGAAAACGTAAATGTTGATATATCAAAAAACAACCAAGTCACTATCAAAGGGCCAAAAGGTGAATTGTCAAGTTCATTCAAAAATAGTTTGAAAATCAAACTTGATGAAAATATATTAACTGTATCAAGAAATGANGATGATAAAGAATCTAAATCATTACATGGATTAACAAGAAGTCTACTTAACAACATGGTTGTTGGAGTATCTGAAGGATATACCAAACATCTTGAAATGGTAGGCGTGGGGTATAGAGCTGAACAAAAAGGTAATTCAATTAATTTAAGTGTTATGAAAAGTCACCAAGATATCATCGAAGCACCTGAAGGGATTACCATCAANGTTGAAGATAATACAAAAATCTCAGTATCAGGAATCGATAAACAACAAGTNGGGCATGTAGCCGCTCTGATCAGATCATCTAGACCNCCAAATGCATACACAGGAAAAGGAGTTAGATATGCAGGAGAAGAGGTAACTATCAAGCCAGGTAAAAGCGCTCGTGCTGAGACTTANAAATATATATTAAGAGGTAATCATATTGAATAGCTACAAAAAAAGATTAGTAAGAAAACTAAGAACAAGAAAAAAGGTAAATGGAACAACAGAGAGACCACGACTATCTGTTTTCAGAAGCCTCAATCATATATATGCACAAATAATTAATGATGAGAATGGAAACACCTTAATTCAGGCTAACAGCCTGGAAATCAAAAATACTAAAGCAGCTACCAAAACTGAAGTAGCAGCTGAAGTTGGNGTTCTTTTAGGTCAAAGAGCAAAAGAAAAAAAAGTTAAACAATTAGTNTTTGATAAAAATGGATATAAATATCACGGCAGAATTAAAGCATTAGCTGATTCTGTAAGAAAAGAAGGAGTTCAATTTTAATGGTATCAATAGATAAGGCAATAGACACAAAAAATTCTAACAAATCAGCATTACCTATTCTAGAAAGAACAGTCAAAGTTTCAAGAGTAGCTAAAGTAATAAAGGGTGGAAGAACGCTTAGATTTGCTGTAACAGTAGTTGTTGGTAACGGAAATGGGGAATTTGGTATAGGTACAGGCAAATCTGCTAACGTACCTGATGCAGTAAAAAAAGCTGTAGCTCAAGCAAAAAAAACAATGATAAAAGTACCAATTATCAATGACACAATTCCTCATGAAATAAAAGCCAAATATTGCGGAAGTGTTGTACTTTTGAAGCCTGCTCCTGATGGGACAGGAATCAAAGCTGGAGCATCACTTAGAGCTGTGGCTGAAGTGTTAGGAATAAAAAATATTGTAACCAAAATATGGAGAAGCACTAATCCTTCTAATGTAGTTAAAGCTGCTCATAAAGGATTAGAAAGTATGATCGATGTTAATGAAGAAATGAAAAACAGAACAAGTAACAAACCAAACAAAGAGAATAAATCAGATGAGTAAAAATATTATTAAAATATCATTAGTTAAAAGTCCTATAGGAAGTTCTTCAAAGCAGCGTAAAATTTTAGAAAGTCTTGGAGTTAAAAAAATCAATCAAACAATTGACCACAAAGACACTCCTGAAATACAAGGAATGATAAAAAAAGTAAAACATTTAATCAATATTGAAGAAAATTAATTACGGTGAATTATGCAATTAAATAACTTAAAAAACACAGAGAAAAAACAACGAAAAAGAGTTGGNCGTGGNAATGCTAGTGGTCANGGAACATATTCTGGAAAAGGNNTAAAAGGTCAAAAATCTAGATCTGGATTTAGTTTGGTTCCAGGATTTGAAGGTGGACAGCTAAGATTAATTAAAAAATTGGCAAAATTAAAAGGATTTAAAAATCACAACAGAANAATCAATCAAACAGTTACTCTCGACCAAATAGATNAATTGCCTGCAGATTCTGAGGTAAATATTAAAAATCTATTAGAAGCTGGGATAATAGACGATCCTAAAAGACCTGTCAAAATTTTAAATGTTGGCAAACTTACAACTAAACGTAAAATACAAATTTCAAAAATATCAACTACTGCTAAANNNGCAATTATAAAATCAGGATCTGAAATAATCGAATANCATTATGAATAATAATAGATCAAGAAACACTTCAAATATGCCTAAACTTGTTGCTTCACTTTTAGCTGCAATTCAAATTCCTGATTTAAGAAATAAAATTTTCTTTACAATTTTTATGTTGATCATTTTCAGATTTGTTGCGCATGTGCCNGTTCCTGGTGTAGACACNCAAGCATTAAGTCAAGCATTTCAACAAAATGCATTATTAGGCTTTCTAGATTTGTTTAGTGGTGGAGCATTAAAGAATTTNAGTATAGCGGCCTTAGGTGTCTATCCCTATATTACAGCATCTATCGTAATTCAAATTCTAACTCCAGCAATTCCTCAGTTAAAAGAATTATCTCAAGAAGGTGAATTTGGAAGACAAAAAATCAATCAAATTACTCATTATATTATGATTCCNATTGCATTATTGCAAGCATGGGGNCAACTTACTTTGCTTAACCAAGCAGGAGTATTTAATACACTTGATTTTGGATTGAATTTTATTACGTTAACTATAATGATATCCATGGTAGCAGGAACAGTGTTCTTAGTTTGGATAGGTGAATTAATATCAGAACGAGGGCTAGGTAATGGTGTTTCCTTAATAATTTTCGGCGGAATTGTCGCAAATCTTCCAAACATGTTAGGGCAAGGTCTATACATGCAGAATGCCATGGGAAGTATTATTGTATTAGTAATTTTTACAGCGATAATAATTTTCACNATAGTTTTATTTTCTGAAGCACAAAGAAGAATCCCTATTCAATATGGAAAAACAATAATGAGAGGCGGACAAGTACAACGGCAAACTGGTTCAAGCATTCTTCCAATTAAAGTTAATTCNGCTGGCATGATTCCTTTGATTTTTGCTTTTTCNATTGTAATTCTACCAGCAACAATTGCCGGATTTTTTGTTAACCCACTGAGTGACAGTTTTGGATCAAATCTTGCCAAATCTATATCTGGTTTTTTTGATCCAACTAACCTGCCCTATTGGATATTTGTTTTCATACTAGTTGTAATCTTTACATTCTTCTATACTCTTGTAACTTTTCAACANCAGAACCTCTCAGAAAATCTTCAAAAACAAAGTGGATTCATTCCTGGAATTCGACCAGGGTTACCTACTCAAGAATATCTGAATAAAATAATAATAAGAATCACTTGGGCAGGTGCNCTGTTCCTTGGCGGTATTGC
Source organism: Chloroflexota bacterium (assembly GCA_002715665.1). The sequence goes on from PAZO01000007.1 coordinate 6,409, forward strand.
TATAGTTCCTTTTTTCATAACCGGGCTAACAGGAATCAAATCATTAACATTAAGTAGCACTAGTTTATTGATAATGGTTGGAGTTGCACTAGATACGATGAGACAACTAGAATCGCAACTACTTATGAGAAATTATCAAGGATTTATGGATTAATAAAATATGAATATTATTTTACTTGGGCCACCTGGCGCTGGAAAAGGAACACAAGCCGAATATATCTCTAAAAAATTTGACTTAAATAAAGTTTCAACTGGTGACTTATTCAGAGAGAATATAAAAAACAATTCTCCATTAGGGCAAAAGGCAAATGAATTTGTAAACTCTGGTAAATTAGTACCCGATCAAATAGTTACAGATATGATTAATAATTGGCTAATATCAAATACTGATAACTGGTTACTAGACGGTTTCCCAAGGACTATTAATCAAGCTAAATCATTAAATCAAATTTTAAAATCTTGCAATCAGATTTTAAATTCAGTTTTACTTATATCAGTACCTAATAATATGCTCGTAGACAGATTGCTAGAAAGACAGAAAATCGAAAAACGATCTGATGACAATATGGAAACAATACAAGTTAGAATTAATACATATGAAGAAGAAACCAAGCCATTAATAACTTATTATCAACAAGAAAATATACTTTCTGAAATAGATGGATCACAAAGTATATCAAATGTATCAATAAGTATTGAAAAAGAACTAGCAAACATTAAGAAAAAAATAAACAATTAATCACTTGAGATATGAAGAGAAATATTATAGTATTATATTCTTGGTTTTTTATGAAGGATAACTAATGATTGGATTTAACAAACCAAAAGGAATAAATTTAAAAACCGAACAAGAATTAAAATTTATTAGAGAAGCTGGAAGGATGCTAAGAGAAGTAAAAAATATAATTAAACAAAATATTGTTGAGGGTATAACTACAAAAGAACTAGATTCTATTGCTGAAAATGCAATAAATAAACTAGGTGGCAAACCCGGTTTTAAAGGATTATATGGATTCCCTGGTACAATATGCTCATCATTCAACGAAGAGATAGTTCATGGTATTCCAAACTCTCGAAAAGTTAAAGATGGTGATATATTAAGTGTGGATTGCGGAGTAATCTACGAAGAATTTAACTCTGATAGTGCATTTACAGTAAGTATTGGGAAAATACCAAGTAATATCAAAACATTAATCAATACAACACAAGAAGCATTAAAATTAGGAATACAAGAAGCTAAGCCAGGCAACCATATTGGGGATATAGGACATTCTATTGAAAAGTACTCCAAATCAAAAGGTTTTTCAGTAGTAAAAGAATATGTTGGTCATGGTATAGGAAAAAAACTACACGAAGATCCACAAATCCCTAATTACGGACAAAAATCTTCTGGACCAAAAATTCTTTCAGGCATGGCTTTAGCAATAGAGCCTATGCTTATTGAGGGAAATGAAAAAACTGTAGTTGATGAAGATGGATGGACTGTAAAAACAGCAGATTCATCTATGTCGGCTCATTTTGAAGATACAATTATTATCACAAATGATTCTTTTGAAATAGTAACTTAAAATTATGGCAAACACAAAAAAAGAAGTAATAGAAGTTGAAGGAATAATAAAAGAAGCATTACCAAATGCTTCTTTTAAGGTAGAATTGGCCAATGGTCATGAAGTTTTAGCTTATATATCCGGCAAAATCAGAGTCAACTACATAAGAATTTTGCCCGGTGATAGAGTTTTAGTCGAATTATCCCCTTACGATTTAACAAGGGGAAGAGTAACATACAGGTTCAAATAAGGATTGTTATGGCATTAATATCAGGAGTAAATATACCCGACAACAAAAGAGTAAATGTATCTTTAAGATATATACAAGGGATTGGGCCTACTATTGCCCAATTGATCATTGACCAAGCAGGAATAATAGACAATCCTAAAGTGAAAGATTTAAACGATAACGATCTCGACAAAATTAGAGGCATTATTGACAATGGGGAAATTGTGTCAGGATCAAGAACAATTAAAATAACAGTTGAAGGTGATTTAAGAGTTGAAAGAAACTTAAATATTCGTAGATTGATTGATATTGGCTCCTACAAAGGCACAAGACATAGAAAAAGCCTACCAGTTAATGGCCAAAGAACTAAAACAAATGCAAGGACTAAAAGAGGTAAGAAAGTAGCAGTTGCAAAGCGTGGTAGAGACGTAAATCAAAAAACTTAATTTAATTTAAAAGCAAGGTAAATATGACAACTAGAAAAAGAACAAGAAAAAAAGCAAGACAGAATGTAGTTTATGGGAGAGTATATGTTCAAAGTACTTTCAATAATACTGTTGTGACCATAACAGACCGATCAGGAAATGTTTTAGCTTGGAATAGTGGTGGAACTGAAGAATTCAAAGGATCAAAAAAATCAACTGCTTTTGCAGCTCAGCTAGCTGCACAAAAATTAGCCCAAAGAGCTAATGATTTTGGGATACAAGAAGTTGAGATCTTTGTAAAAGGGCCAGGTGCTGGACGAGATTCGGCAATTAGGGCTATAAGTAATTCTGGGATCAAAGTTAAATCAATCAGGGATGTTACACCTGTTCCTCATAACGGATGCAGGCCTCCAAAAAGAAGGAGAGTATAAATATGTCTAGATATACAGGACCTAAATGTAGAAAATGCAGACAGTACGGGATGGTTTTATGTGGTAAGCCTGCGAACAAATGCGCTTGGGAAAGACGTAAATCTCCTCCTGGAGATAAATCCCCTCTATCACAAAGAAGAAGGCCTTCTGAATACGGGATGCAGCTAAAAGAAAAACAAAAAGCACGTTTCATGTATGGATTAGTAGAAAAACAATTTAGAAATTATTTTAAACAAGCTATTTCAAAACCTGGGATTACTGGAGACAATTTAATGTCTTTACTAGAACACAGACTTGATAATGTTGTATACAGATTGGGATTTGCTGATACAAGACAACAAGCAAGGCAAGTTATAAATCATGGACATATACAAGTAGATAGTAAAAAAGTAAGCTCTCCATCCTATCAGGTACAAATTGGGGAAAAAATATCTTGGACAGAAAAATCTAAAAAATCCAAATTACAAGATATAATTAAATCAGAATCAGGTAAAAATGCAATTATACCTAATTGGTTAAAAGTAGATACTTCTAAATTGGAAGGAGAAGCTATTGGCAGTCCTAATGCCGATGACTTTGATCCCAATATTGATAGGATGCAAATCATTGAATATTATTCAAGATAATAAGTTAATTAATAGCAAAAGGAGAAAATTATGGTAATGGATTATTCTATAGTTCCAGAACTAGAGCCGGAATCAGATATTATTTTAGAAAAAATAAACTCTAAAATTATAACAGAGCAATTAGAAGAAGATTATGGAAAATTTGCTTTTGGACCTCTGCCAATTGGCCAAGGAACAACTTTGGGTAACTCACTCAGAAGAGTATTATATAGCTCTATAATCGGTACTGCTATTACTTGGGTTAAAATAGATGGTATTCTTCATGAATATTCAACAATTGAAAATGTTAAAGAAAGTGTTGAAGAACTACTTTTAAATTTCAAATCAATAAGAATCAAATCAAAATCAGAAAGATCAGGGAAATTAAGATTAGAAGTTGATGGTGAAGGAAAAGTTTCAGCATCTGATATTATGGCATCTTCCGATTTTGAAATAGTCAATCCCGAATTACATCTCGCCACGCTAGACACAAAAAAATCAAAACTTTCTGTAGAGTTCAACATAGAAAGAGGTGTTGGTTATAAAGTAAAAAACATTGAAGAAAAAGAAACTACAATAGGAATTTTACCCGTTGATGCGATATTCAGTCCTATCAGAAAAGTTAACTTTAATGTTGAAAAAGTTACTCAAACAGACTCAATGGAACTTGAAAATTTAATAATAGAAATTTGGACAGATTCAACTAAAAGTGCATTGGACTGTTTAAAAGAATCTGCAAATGTTCTTTTAAACCAATTTATGATTATAAGTAAAGCCACTGAAGAAAATGATGATGACAAAGATAACGAATCCGAAATTTGGAGACAACTAACTCCAGAACAATATAATACAACTATTGAACAACTTGATCTCTCCTCTAGAACTCTAAACTGTCTAAAGCGTGCTAGTTTAGATACTGTAGGTCAAATCATTGAAACTAAAAGAGCTGATTTACTGAAAATTAGAAATTTTGGAGTTAAATCATTTAATGAATTAAACGACAAATTTGGATCTATGGGATTCTTACCAGAAGGATTTATTTGGGGCATAGAAGAAGGCGATGAATTGGAATTAGAACAAGAAAATGAGACAAACCCTAATGAGGATGAAAATATAGAGTAATAATGAGACATAAACATAAAGGAAACAGATTATCTAGAAAAACTAGTCACAGGCTAAGCTTACTACAGAATTTAAGTTCTGATCTGATTATGTACGAATCAGTTGAAACAACATTGGCCAAAGCTAAGGAACTGAAAAGATACGCTGAAAAAATAATCACAAAAGCAAAAGTAGATAATGTGCATAACAGAAGATTAGTTATTTCTAAATTAGGTTCTTCCGATGCTTATAAAAAACTATTTGAAGATATAGGTACTAGATATAAAGACAGGGCTGGTGGTTATACNAGAATAATTAGAATACCAAGCTCAAATACACAATCAAAATTCAAATCATTTTATAGAAAAGGTGATGGTGCAGAATTAGCTAGAATAGAATTAATNAGAGAAGGCTCTAAANCTGAATCTTCTGANCAGNCAGAACAAATTAATGAAGAAGTAACNAATACCACAAATAGTGACAGTAATTAAAAAATTTGCTTTAAGATGNCAATANGATGGGACCTCTTACCAAGGATTTCAATCTCAAAAAAATCAAAAAACTATTCAAGAAAAGCTAGAATGTTCTTTGTTCAAAGTAACCAATAAACGTTTAGTAATTGAATATGCAGGGAGAACTGACTCAGGAGTNCATGCAACTCATCAAGTAATTTCATTCAGCACAGAATGGAATCATAAAATTAACGATTTAGAAAATGCATTAAATTCCAAATTACCAGATGATATAGCTGTAAATAATATTATGGAAGTACCTAATACGTTTCATCCACGTAAATCTGCAATATCACGATCATATGAATATACTATTTCAACTTCAGTTGAAAAAGATATATTTATAAGAAATTATTCATATCATTATCCTAATAAATTAGATTTAGTTAAAATTCAAGAAGGATTAAATTTAATTAAAGGAAAACATGATTTTTCTAATTTTTGCAAAAAAGAAAGTCTNCCAGAAAATTCTATCAGGTATATTTATGATAATTCTATTGAGATTTTAGATAAATTAATGATTTTCAAATTTAAAGGCTCGAGTTTTTTAAGACATCAAATTAGATTCATGGTTGGATTTCTTCTTGCAATTGGAAGAGGGAAACATAGTTTAAATGAGCTCAAATCGTTACTTAANAGNGAAAATAGAGCAAAAACAGTAATAAAACATAACGTCTCTCCTAGAGGTTTATGCTTAACTTTAGTAGAATATGATGGTTTTTCTTTTAAAAAAAATATGACAAATGAGTAATAATAAAACTAAAACTAAAACTGAAAATTGGATACATATTGATGCAGAGGGCCTTACATTAGGAAGAGTAAGTTCAAATGTGGCTAAATATTTGCAGGGTAAAGATAGTCCTGATTATGTTCCACATCAACTTAGCTCTAATTTTGTTATTATAACCAATGTAAATAAAATCAAAGTCACTGGTAACAAATCGAAAAACAAAGAAATTTTTTCACACAGTGGATACATGGGTGGTTTGAAAAAAGAACTTTTGGGTGATTTACTTGAATCTAATCCTAAAAAAGTACTAAGAAATTCTATAAAAGGAATGCTACCTAAAAATAAATTAACAGATAAATTGATGAATAGATTAAAACTATATGAAGGTAACAACCACCCTCATAATGCTCAAATAAAAGTAGTTAAGGAATAAATAACATGGTACAAAAAAGCACATATCATTATGCCGTTGGTAGAAGAAAAGGTTCAGTGGCTCAAGTAAAACTTTTTGAAACTAGTGGTAATATAACTGTTAATAATAAACCTATTGATGAAATATTTACTGTACCAGAATCAGTAGAATATATTAAACAACCTTTAAAACTAATCAAAAAATCAAGTAAAAGTACTGTAGAAATCAAAGTCTCAGGAGGTGGTTTTTCAGGACAATCAGGAGCTATTCGACTAGCAATAGCAAGAGCATTAGTAAAACAAAATCCTGAAAATAAACCTACATTAAAAGAAGCCGGATTCTTAACACGTGACAGCAGGGTTAAAGAAAGTAAAAAATACGGCTTGGTAAAAGCTAGAAAAGCTAAACAGTTCTCAAAAAGATAAAATATTACCTGATTTGTATAAACTGTACGATATTTTCATCGATATCTTCAAATGTACAGATATATCCACCCCACTCTTCTTGATATGGTTTTTGTACAATTTTGACATTCAATGATTTAAGTTTTTCATACCATTTATAAATGTCATCGACAGAAAAATTTATCATTTTCCTATATTTGTCTTTTGCTTTGCCTTTGACTTTATCATGAGTAGTAATAATCAATTTAAAATCATTAAAGTGAAACGATGAATGAGAATCATTATAATTATCAGGTTGTACCTCTAGCAATTTAACATAAAAATCATTCATTTTACTTAAATTGTCAGTTGATATAATTATTCCGGCAAACATGATTAAAGTGATATAGTAAAATAATATTAATTAAATTTAATTACGATAATATGGGGCTGTAGCTCAATTGGGAGAGCGCTTCAATGGCATTGAAGAGGTAAGGAGTTCGAATCTCCTCAGCTCCACCAAAATTTCACAGTCAAACTTTCTATTTTTCCATACAACCGGGACAATTTGCTACCCAATGATCTGGTGACACTTCAACAAGTACAGGAGTAGTATCAGAGCATTCTTTTTGTCCTTTCTTCTTTTTCGCCCTTCCTTTAAAAACACATCCTTCTGGTGGATTTAACGGACTTGGAACGTCCCCTTCTAATATTATTCTTTCTCGAGTCTTTTCAATAGTTGGATCAGGAATTGGAATAGCTGAAAGAAGAGCACGCGTATATGCATGGATTGGATTAAAATAAAGCTCATTTGCTGGAGCAATTTCAACGATGTGTCCAAGGTACATCACTGCAATTCTGTCACTAATATGTTTAACAACAGACAGATCGTGAGCAATAAACAAGTAAGTTAATCCAAATTGTTCTTGTAAGTCTTCCAATAAATTAACTACTTGAGCCTGAATTGACACATCTAAAGCAGATACAGGTTCATCACAAACAACAAAACTTGGATTTACAGCCAATGCTCTAGCAATCCCAATTCTTTGTCTTTGACCTCCACTAAATTCATGTGGATATCTATCTGCCATATAAGGACTCAAGCCTACTACAGATAGTAATTCAGCCACTTTTTCTTGATATTCTTTTTTATTACTAACTAATTTGTGAACTTTAAGTGGTTCTCCAATAATATCACCTGCAGACATTCTAGGGTTAAGTGAACCATAGGGGTCTTGAAAAATTATTTGAACTTCTTTTCTCATTGCTCTCATCTCGTTAGCATTTAGTTCCGTTAATTCTTGTCCATTAAATTGAACTTTACCAGCAGTAGGTTTGTACAATTGCAAGACAGCTCTTCCTGTAGTTGTTTTACCGCAACCACTTTCACCTACCAATCCTAATGTTTCACCTTTTTTAACAAAAAAGCTCACATTATCAACTGCTTTAACTTGGCCGACAACACGTTGCATTATTACTCCTGAAGTAACAGGAAAATACATTTTTAAATTTTCTACGTTAACTAAAATATCGTCTTTTTTAGTTGTTTTTTTCTTTGTTGTTTTTTTTGTTTTTGTTGTCATATTATTTCCTTTTTAATTGAAAGTGATTTGATTCAGTTAAAATTTTCTACTTTTCTATACATCCTGGACAATTTGCAACATAATGACCTTTTTTAATTTCAACAAGGTCTGATGTTGCTTTAGAACAATCATACTTACCCATCATAGCTCTCCTTGGAGAAAAAGCACAACCTGGAGGGGGCGCAATCAAATCTGGTGGTAGGCCTTCAATAGTTTGAAGTCTAACATGATCTTTAGCATCCAATCTTGGGACTGAAGCTAACAATCCTCGAGTATATGCATGAATAGGGTTATGAAATATTTCTTCTGCTGAACCTTCTTCTATTATCTTACCGGCATACATCACTATCACTCTGTCAGCATATCTTGCTACAACTCCCAAGTTGTGAGTAATAATAATTAATGCAGTACCAAAATCTTTGGCCAAACCTTGCATTAATTCTAGTATTTGAGCTTGAATTGTTACATCTAAGGCAGTTGTTGGCTCGTCAGCTATAATTAATTTAGGATCACAGCTAAGAGCTATAGCAATCATTACTCTTTGTCGCATACCACCACTAAATTGATGAGGGTAATCTTTTAGTCTTTGCCTTGCTTCAGGTATACCAACTCTGTTAAGAAGTTCTTCAGCTTTGTCTAATGCGTCCTCGCCTTTTAATCCTTGATGTAATTCTAATGTTTCAGTTAATTGACGTCCAATAGTTAATACGGGATTTAATGAAGTCATTGGTTCTTGGAAAACCATTGCTATACGATTACCTCTTATTTCTCTCATTCTTGATTCATCCATATTCACAAGATCTTCACCTTCAAAAGTAACAGATCCGTCTACAATTCTACCTGGAGGATTAGGTATAATTTTCATAATCGACATAGCGCCTACACTTTTTCCACAACCGCTTTCTCCTACAATTCCTACTACTTCACCTTCGTGAACATTATAAGAAATACCGTCAACAGCCTTTACTACGCCATCTTGGGTAAAAAAATGAGTGGTTAGATTATTAACTTCTAGTAATACTTTATCTTTTCTAGTTGTTGTTGATTTTGATTTTGATGTCTTAGTTGTCATATGCCCTCCCAATCTAGTTTAATTTCAATGAAATTCTCTTTAAATTTTGATTATTTTAATTTATAAAGAACAAGTATTCAACCAATACAGACAGTTATTATAAAAACCTAGGGATTATTTCGATTTTTTTATCATTTTTACTATATTCCAATAGATACATCCCGCAATAAATCCTAATCCCCATGAAAAATGCATATTTGGGAAAATTATAAATAAAAGCAATGATTTTATAACATTTGAAACATTTTTAATTTTTACAATGTAAATTATTCCTACGCATAGAAAAATAAAATAAATAGCAAAAAATAGAGAATAATATAAAGAAAAGTAACTCAATCCCAAAAACAAAAACGTTGAAAGTACAAATAAAGGAGGCACAGACCATCTTATTTGCATTTCATTTGGATAGGATAATAAGAATTTAGATTTCCAAAGACCATATTTAAAAAATTGATTGAATAGTTGAAAAACTGATTTTCTAACTATATAAGAAGCTTTTATTGAATTAGAAGCTACAACTTCCCCTCCTTCTTTTCTTAATCTGTAATTTAAATCAAAATCCTCAGATATAGCTAATGCTTCGTCAAATCCATTTATTTCTATTAAAGTTTTTTTCCACCAAGCACCAAGCCATACAGATTTTACTTTTTCAATATAATTATCAGACAGTCTATATTTTGCATTTCCCATACCGATGTAACTATTCATAGCTATTGCAATTGCATCAGACACCATACTTTCACCAATTGATTTTTGAAAAGGCCCCACATTTTGATAATTACTTTTGATAAGTAAATCTACCGATTTTTCAATATAATCTTGCTCATACAAAGCATGCGCATCTGCTCTTATTATTATATCTCCCTTAGACTTTTTAATTCCTAAATTCAAACCAAAAGATTGAATCTTATTTGGATTATCATAAATTTTAATATTATTATTTTGTTTAATTTTATCTTTAACAATATTAATTGTGTTATCAGAACTTCCGCCATCTACAATTATGATTTCTACTAATTTCTGAGGATAATTATTATTTAATAAACTATTAATAGTATTATCAATATAGTTCTGCTCATTATATGTTGGAATTATTACTGATACGTTAACTAATTTCTTATTCATTTTAAGTACAAATTACTTCTAAATTCATTTTTAACTTTTTTATTACTCTTATTTAATCAGGAATATCTATATAAATCATATTATATAAATAATAAAATATACACAATTAAATGATAAAGGTGAAAAATGAATTATATTGTTACGGGGGCAGCAGGTTTTATTGGATATCATACAGCGAAGATGCTATTGGAAAATAATCATACTGTCATAGCGATAGATAATATAAACGATTTTTATGATATAAAACTCAAAAATGAGAGGATTAATTATCTGAAAAACTTTAAAAATTTCAATTTGGAAAAAATAAATCTCAACAACAAAAATGATATCCTCAATTTAGCTAATAATCTAAAAAATATAGATGCTGTAATTCATCTTGCTGCTTATGCAGGAGTTCGAACAAGTATAATCGATCCTTGGGCATATCAAGATAATAATGTTAATGCCACACTAAATTTACTTGAGTTATGCAAAAAATTAAGTGTTTCAAATTTCACACTAGCTTCAACATCTAGCGTTTATGGTGACAATAAAAATATACCAACCAAAGAAACTGATAACACTTCATTTCCCCTGTCTCCTTATGCAGCGAGTAAGATATCTGCAGAATTATTAGCTTATACGTATCATTATCATTTCAATATAAATGTAGCTGTATTAAGATTTTTCACGGTTTACGGACCTTTTGGCAGACCAGATATGGTTATATTTAAATTTTTAAAGTCTATTATTGACGATGATCCCATCACAATATATGGCGACGGAAATCAAACTAGAGATTTCACTTATGTATCTGATGTAGCAAATGCGCTTATAAAATCAACAAAATCAAAAGGATACGAAATATTTAATGTTGGAGGTGGCAATGCTATTACAGTAAACAATCTTGTTACTGTAATTCAAAATTATTTAAGCAAAAAAGCTACAATAAACTTTATAGATCGAGATCCGTCAGATATTGAGCATAGTTTAGCTGATATTTCTAAAATTAAAAATTTACTAAATTGGCAACCTATGATTAACATAGATTCAGGTGTAAAGGAAACTGGAGATTGGTTTTTAAATAATCTCGATTTTATATCTTCAATCAAGTTACAAGATTAATATATCAATCGTTTGATTTGATTTTATAAAAAGAATCATAAGTACTGGTCTTATATCGATTTTGAATATTATCTATCAAAGATTTATTTTTTTTATTATCATTGCCAATTCTATAAATTTCGTAATTTTCATTTAAATTAGCTGTTTTACCTTCATTAAATCTTTGGATTTCTTTTAATTGAAATGGATTACTTTTAATATCTTGTGGTAAATTTTTAGTGTTTACAAAAAATACTATATCATCTCTGCCAGAAATCACAGAATTAACTTCCATAGATATAGCGTGCTCAATTATAAAATTTTTTGACAAATTTAATAAAAGAGTTGATTCAGGTTTTAATTCGTTTGATATTATAGTTCTATTAATTGATTTCCATTGAATCAATTCACTTCTACTAGCTGCTAAATTCACAATTAATTGATCTGTAACAGGAATTATAATGAATAGGAATGCAATTATTTTAATCAATTCTAATCTCAATTTACTTAATTTAAAAAATTTAACAAGCACAATGGTTATAAGTACAAATATCAACAATAATGAGGAAAGTATCACATTAAATTCGTAAATCCAAAAAATACATGGTACACATAAAATTGTATAGACAATAATTGATATATCAAATTTTAAATGATGACGATAAAATTTAAACATAAATACTACAAACATCATATTAAACATATTAACTGGAATCATGTATCTTCTATGAACAACACCAAATTCATAAAGAACAAAAAAGTAAAAAATAAATGTCAAAATATATGATAAAAATATCATCCATTTCAAATTGTAATTTTCGGTAGTTTTTCCTGAAAAAAACAAAATATCAAATAATAAAATTCCCAATAACAAAATTATCATAGGGAAATAAATAAAATACAAATCTCCAAAATATATAGGAAGTTGTAATTTGATATATTCAATAGTAAAAGGGACAAACTCAGGACTTACTTCTACTAAATTCAAAAAATAACTGTTACTTAAATCAATATTTAGAAAAAATATCGTCATAAAAACAACGTATCCAAAACTAGAACTCAACAAAAATATATTATTTTTTATAAATTTAATTATAAAAATTCTAATCGAATCCATTTTATTAGCATCAGCTGAATACATTCTAAAAAGAATTATTAATGGCAGTCCGATAAAAAATGTTTCTTTAAAGAAAAGTGAACACAAAAAACAAAAAACTAATAAATAATAAGAAATGTTTTTATTTGAAAATGAACAATAACATGAAATTGTATAAAATAAAAATCCAATTGATTCAGCTTTATTCCAATCCATCCATACAGAAGAAGGGTCTGTAATTAAAAAAAATATAATTATTGATAAAATGATATAGGGTAAATGAAATTTGGAAAGTATTTTATGCCAAAAAAACACAGATATAGTCATAGCTGTAACTGGTAGTAATCTCCAAACAATATCCAATTCAGGAAACAATTTTGCCAACAACCAATATTGACCTAAATTTAAAAAGCTCGCTCTACCATAAAAATTTGATACAGACTTAACACTTTCTATAATATTTCCTGGAATTATGCCTGCGCTTTCGTAATAATGAGTTAGAGTTAAGCTTGCATCACTCGAAAATACAAAAAACATCCATGCGGTATTGTATCCTAAAGGCAATTTAATAAAAGGTAAAACATAAAGAATTGTAGTTATTGCAAAATAACTAAGTAACAGTAAAAAATCATTTTTTGAAATATTAATCATTTAATACAATTTTTCCCTTAGCTTTAGGTTTAATATTATTGTTGAAATAACCCCCAAAATAATATTACTTAAAAATATTAATCCGTGCACAGTAGTAGCATATACAAAAGAAATATTTTGATCATCTGTCCAAAGCAACAACCCAAACATTAAAGATACATGAAAAGTGCCTATTGAAGAAGGAGTCAAAGGGAAAATACTAGCCAAATTTGATAATAAAATAGAAAAAATAAGTATCCTAATCGGAATGTTTATACCAAAACCGTGTGCAATTATCATAAACAAACTAAGTATTAAAAACCAATAAAGAAAAGTTAAGCAAAAGTTTTTAAATACCCTAGAATAGTCTTTACTTAATTCTTGCAAAGTTTCAGATACTCTTAATAAATAATTTAATATCCTTAAGAAGATTGAACCATTCTCAAGAGTGATATTTTTTTTAACATAAATCAAAATTCTAGAAATATAGGGCAAAGAAAAAACAATGAATAGTGCAACAAAAAACATCATAATTAAAACAATATATGTATTTTGATTAACTAAATTTGTATTTAATTCATCAGAGTAAAGTTCGGGTAAAAACAATAAAATAATAGCAAAACAAAATAAAACAAAAACAAAATCTAAATATTGAGCAAATAAAACTGTTGACGTGATTTGCGAATATTCTTTCTGTAAATACTTCTTACTAATAAATATTTTAAACATATCTCCCATTCTCATAGGAACTATAGAATTTACTGCAAACCCTAAAAAGGTTATAAGAACATAATTTTTTGATTTATTTAAGTTCATTTCAGATGAAATATTAGCCCATCTTAATCCATGAACAACGTACATCAATATAACAATAAACAAAGATGGTATCATTACTTTGAAATCAAAATTGTTAAAAAAAGATTTTGAATTTTGTAAATCAACATTTCTAAATGCAAAAAACATTAAAAATAAAGACAAAATCAAAGATGCAAAAAATATTTTAGTTTTACCCTTAGTCATCTATCCAATATAATCGTATTTACCTAGGATATCTATTTAAGTTAGGGTATTGTTTTTTATAGTCTTCAAATTTTTCAATCATTTTGTTTTCCAAGTTATTCAATGTCAAATTGTCATTATAATTTCCTTTGGAACAGATAAATGAACCTTTGTAACCTTCTTTTCTTTTTTTCAAAGATGACAAAAGAATTTTTTGTTCATATTCGCTAATTCTATTGTAAATATCGACTAACTCATCATTTGAATTTACAGGAACTTCTAAAACTTCTAAAATTTCACCCATATCAATATTTTTATCAATCATATGTGAAGTAACGGCTTGTTTTTGGTTTCTTAATATTGCCCATTGCATTGTATTTAAACCACGATTTTCTGGAATAAATCCATGATGAATATTTATTATTCCTCTATTAAATAGATTAATTATTTTATAAGAAATTATTCTTGCACCAAGAATAACTCCAACATCCGGTTTAATTTCTTTTATAAATTTAATAGATTCACTTGAATTATGATCACTTTTAAAATAAGTTAAATTATTTTTTTTGCAAATAATTTTTGTATCTTCCGGGTTTTTATAATCAATTTCAAATTTAATTTTATTTTTAGGAAGATTTAAATTTTTATAGGGCTGAGCAATTACAGCAACAGGTTTCATGCAATTTGAAATAAGATTATCTATTCCAATATTAGTTTTAATGTGAGGAAAATCATATGCAAAAACCAATATACGCATTCTAAGCCTATTGTAATTTATTTGCTGAATTTATCATTTCAAGGGCAAATTTAAGTGATTTCATACCCTCTTTACCATCAACAGAAAATTTGGCTTTATTTTTAACAGCTGAGATAAATTCGTCTAATTCTATTTTAAGTGGCTCATCACGCTTAAAGCTCAATTTAGTCATCTTACCTTCACTTGATCCTTTTAATATATTCATTGTCCCCCAATCTAAGTCATTATAATTATTCTCATATAAATTCAAATCCTGAGTAATAAAATTAATTATCGCCATTCCTTCTGATCCAATAATAATCATTTCACGAATTTTTATTGGAGAAACCCAATTAACATTAATATTTACAATTTTATTACCTGGAAATGTCAACATAGAACTTCCCATATCTTCATGTTTGTTTTTCTTGTTTATTTTTTTAGATCTAGAATATATTGATACAGGATCTTCTTCAAATAAATATCTTAATATATCAATATCATGTGTGGCTAAATCCAAAAATACTCCTGTATCAAGTTTTCTATTAGGATTAGGTCCCATTCTGTTAACATTAATTTGATATATTTCTCCCAAAATATTTTCTGTTAAAATATTTTTGGTTTCTTTCACAACAGGATTAAATCTTTCGATATGCCCAACACCTAAAATCACATTAACTTTATCAGATAACTTTATTAACTCTTCAGCATCAGAAATACTATTTGTTATAGGTTTTTCTATTAAAACATTAATTTTTTTAGAAATTAATTTCTTAGCAATATCAAAATGAGATCCAGTTGGGACACAAATTGACACAATATCTAAATTTAAATCTAAAATCTCATTAACATTCTTATAAAAAATAGGATTGGAGTTCATAAAAGAATTTGCATTAGATTTTTCAGCATCGCAAATAGCAATTAAATCAACATCATTATGGTTATTATAGATTCTTGCATGATTAGATCCCATATAGCCATATCCAACAACTGCAGTTCTTAGTTTTTTCATATTAAGTCCATTATTTATTTAAGTTTTTTTTAAGATTATACAAATTTATTATTACTTCAAAGGCTCTAGACAATATTCCTGTTCTAGCTGGCCTTATTTCATGTACGCTTACTCCTATCTCTTTAATATTATGCCCAGACTTATAAACTCTGTAAATTAATTCCTCATCAAATATAGAAGAACTTGAAATAGTTTGTTTTTCATATTTTTGTGCCACAGCAGTATTATACAACTTAAGACCATGTGTATCTTTAAAGGGCATATTTATAAAAAATGAAAGAATAAAATTATAAGCTAAAGTTCCAATTTTTCTGAATAATGGTCTTTTGTCTCCGTCACCTATTCGTTTAGATCCTATAATAAGATCATAATTTTCAGAAATTTCTAAAGCATTATTCAAAAAAACCAAATCAATAAAATCAATCGAAAAATTAACTGTATATTTCTTTGATGATAATTTAATCCCTTCTCTTAAAGCATTACCATAATTCGCTTCTTCAAGATGTACAGCTTTTATTTCAGTAAATTCAGATGCTAATTTTTTTGATAATTCATATGATTTATCAATACTCCCATTTTCAATAATTAAAATTTCAAAGTCATTTAATATTTCATTAAGAGAATAAAATAATTTTTCAATTATTTCACTAAGTATTTTTTCTTCATTGTAAATAGGGATTATGACTGATAGAGAATATTGGAATTTATTCATTAAAAAATTCTTCTATAGAGCTAATTACATAGTTAAGTTCATCATTAGTAAGCTTTGGATGTACTGGTAAAGATAAAACTTGTTTAGAATTTTTATCTGCATTATTTAATTTAGAATCTATTTTAGAGCCATCCTTAACATGATCAAAATAATTGACAGGATGAGGATAGTAAACAACTGTCTGTATATTCTTGCTATCTAAAAAATTTTTCAGTAAATCTCTTCTTTTATCATTAACCCTAATTGTATATTGATTATAAACATGCAAAAAATTTTTATTATTATATGGAATATTCACAAATTTGCTTAGCTTATCGTTATAAACACTTGCATTTTTTATTCTGGAATCTAACATACTATCAATTTTTCCAAGTTGGATATTTCCAATAGCTGCTTGTATATCTGTCATTCTAAAATTAAACCCTAATGCAATATAATCATACCGTGATTGACCCATACCGTGATTGCGTATTAATTGTAATTTTTCATACACATCATCATCGTCAGTACAAACCATACCGCCTTCACCTGTTGTGATATTTTTTGTTGGGTAGAAAGAAAAGCAACCAACTCCAAATCTGCCAACTTTTACATTATTAAATTCAGCACCCAAAGATTGGCATGCGTCCTCAATGATTATTAGGTTGTATTTTTCTGCTATGTTAACAATTTCATCCATATTGCATGACAATCCATATAGATGTACTGGCATTATAGCTTTAGTATTTTTAGTTATATACTTTTCTATTAAAGTTTCATCTATATTATTTGTAAAGGTATCTATATCAACAAGCACAGGCTTGGCGCCTACAGATAATATAGAATTTACTGTCGCTACAAACGTAAATCCAGTAGTAATCACCTCATCTCCTTTTCCGATGTTATTAGCCAATAATGCCATTTGTAATGCTGTTGTTCCTGATGAAGTAGCAACTGAATATTTAACACCCAAATAATTAGAAAACATATCTTCAAAGGTTTTGACATTTTCACCTTGCGATAGTTGTCCTGATCTTAAAACAGTTTCCACTGCTTTAATTTCTTTATCATCTATATTAGGTTCAGATATTTTAATCATAATATTCTATAGTAACTAAACTCACTCAATAATTATAATACTAAAATCACATGATTTACCAAATTAAAATCAAAAACATTTAATTTGGTAATCAATAAGTAGAACGTGTAATCTATTTTTAATCCTTAACTGAATTTGCCAATAAATATATTCCTTTTTTTGACAAATGAATATCATCCATATAGTATTTCAGTCCGTCAAAATGAGAATTATCAACTGATTTATTTAAATGTATTAATTCTGAAAAATTAAAATAACTCCAACCAAATAGTTGACTTTGATTTTTCAATATACTTTCTTGAATATAATGATTTGGATAATCATCAAATGAATATCGTGAGACAGAATTTTTTCTCGTTATTTCAGGATATATGTTATAAATATAAGGTACATAAACTAATTTAAATTTGCTTATTTTAGAATCAAGATAAATTTTGTTTAATTCTTTTGTCAATTCTTTGGTATTTATAAAATTATCATATTTTTCAAAATCATTGTCAGAAACGATATAAATAATTTCTTGGATTTCATTAGCATATCTATCAACGGCAATTTTCAATGTACACAAATTATCAAATGAAGTTGCATTTGAAATTCCCAAATTAATATATTGATAATTTGTATTTTGACTTTGTAATATAGAAGATAAAGTTTCATCATCATTTAGCATAAGGCCTAATGCTACGCTATCTCCTGTTACAAGTACTTTTTGATTAGATTTAATTTCAGGAAAAGTTGTTCTTTCTCCAAATGAATTTGAGCTATGTGTAATCTTATTTAACCCATATTTATCTATAAAAGAAGATGATTGATTGCTTAAGGATCCATCAATGTCATACCAAAAAGTCATTGGTCGGAAGTTATAAAATAAAGTTGATTTCAAATATCCCCCAATTTTATTTAAATTACCTTTTTGTTTTAAACATCCGTCTTTATCTTTGTAAGTAGTTCTTACTGTATCTGACCATAATTCTTCATATGGTGAATAACCAATCCCAACATTGTCCTCTTTAAGATTAGAAATTATATTTTCTATTTCCTGTTTATCATTGAGTATATTTGGAGAATATATGGCTTTCTGTTTAAATAATTTTGAATGAAAGGGTTTTATAAATTGATAAGAAATAGATGTATGTTCATTATATTTTTTAAAAAGTGATACAAAACCTTCACTAATTACTAAAGTAAAAGACATAGAAAATACAATTAAAATAATATTAACAAATAACTTTGAGATCATTTCTTTACCAATTTTATAATTTGGTTAACTATCAATGCGTTAGCTTTATAAGAAGGCTGCCCGTGATGTAAATAATATTCGAAAACATTCAATAAAGAGTTTTCTTTTTGGATTTCATACAAAAATACATTTAACCCATCGATACTCTGAAATCCGAATTTTGAAATGTTACTAATTAGAAAATCTTTTTTCTTAATAGCATCATTAAAATACACGTTGGGATAATTGGAATTTCGATTTGAAGTAATTTCCGGGGAAACGGTATAAATATAAGGAAAATAAATAATTATAACTTCTTCGATTCCATACTTTGATTTAATATTGTCTATTTCTTCCAGATAAATAAGAATATCTGAATTTTCTAATTGCGATAAATCCAGATCAGACATTAATAAAATCAAATTTTGAATTTTAAAATCTTTATAAAAATTTAGTTCCTTTTTAAAATTACACATAACATCAGAAAAATTCCTGCTACTCACAGAAGCATTGATATATTGAGAATCTTGATCATGTTCTTTAATTAAATAAGGAATAGTATAAGCATCTGAAATCATTGAAGATAATGCAGCCCCACCTCCACCAAAAATATTTAAGTTTTTATTGGGATCAATATTAAAATTAGTAGCTCTTAATCCTCTGTCATTTGTTGTGAATTTTGAATATCCATAGGATTTGGAATCAAGAAAATGACTTAAATCTGAAGGGATTATTTTCCCATTATCTATCCATATCGTCACGGGATCATATACATTATAAAGATTAGTTCTTATAAAATAAGATTTCATGTCTAAGTTATTTTTATAACGAAAACATCCTGATTCATCGGAAGTCAAAGTTTGTTCAAATTTATCCGAATAAGGAGAATTTCCAATAAATCCATTCAAAGATTTTACATCACCAATTAAGTTTTCAAGTTCAATCTGATCATATACTACGCCTTTGTGCCTAAAATTAGATTCTAGATTTGTATCATTATCTCGAATATTCGAATAAACATTATAAGTAATACTAATATGATTTTCGGATTTTTTAGATAAAGAATAAAATCCCTCAATTAATAACAATAGAAAAATTGATGAAAACAATATTGTTAATAGTATCTTGAAATTTATATTTTTATTCATTTAATTAAATTGACATAAGATTTAAAGTTTTTTTCTGAATCATCCAAAAATATTATTGGATACTTATCAGATATTTTTGTTTTATATACATATTCTCCAAATCCGATCTTATTATTGGCATAATGATCACAGAAAAATTTCAAATTTTTGGGGTTTTTTGAAGTTAAAGTGAAAATTCCTTTTTTATTCGAATTTATATCTTCTAATATTTGCTCAAATATTGATTGATGCGTAATATATCTAAATTCAGATTCGAAACTTAAATTTAATTTTTCGGTTTTAAATGAAAGAATTTTATTAACATGATTATTTCTCATATCGATTCCCAACATAGCAGAACATCTGTATATTAGAAAATTAGAATGAAAAAAAATGATTATTCTTTCTGAAATATATTTAGTTAAGCTAAAAAAGTTGAATTTATCAGAAAAAATATCGACAGTACTAAAAAATACAAACAAATCTGAACGAAATCTGAGTAACTTGTAAGTAAGTATTATATTGTTTTTTATCAATTTTAAAAAATCTTTAAATCTATGCGAATTTGATCCTGCGCAATGAATAATTATTTTAAAGGAACTAGATTTATGTAAATTTAATTCATTTTGAGTTTCAATATTTGTTGTGCCTTTAATAAAAGAAGACAAATATTTTCCTAAACCACTTTTTGTACCTGTAATTAAAATTTTATTTGTATTAAAATCAAACATATTGAAAATTCCATATAAATTATCTAATGAAATACTTAAATATAGTATATATAAATTGGTTAAAATTTTTAAAAATATTTGGTAACGTTCAAATGTTTATTCTTTTAACACTCACATATATAACATTTGTACCTATATTATGGATTTTCGTACGTGTATTCAGTGACCCACTCAAGTTGAAAAACAAAGCAAAAATATGGGGAGACATTGAAAAAGAGGAATATGATTTTAATTATTTTAAATTACAAGGCTGAAAATAATTGTATATTTTAGGAATATCCGCATTTTTTCATGATGCATCTGCAGCTATATTTAAAGATGGGAAACTTATTGCAGCTATAGAAGAAGAAAAATTATCTCGAATCAAACATGATTATGGATTCCCATCAAAAGCAATACAATTTTGCCTTGAAGAAGCCAATATTAGCTCTAAAGATCTTGAATATGTAGTTTTTTATGAAAAACCTTTTGTGAAATTTGACAGAATTCTGAAAACTGTAATTTGGGGATTCCCAAAAACTTTCAAATTATTTCAACAAAGTATGACTGGATGGCTTTTTGACAAATTATGGGTTAGTTCACTTATACAAAGTGAATTGGATGTGGAAAGAAAAAAGATAGTTTTTTCAAATCATCATTTGTCACATGCAGCGAGCTCATATTTTTGTAGTCCTTTTGAAAAATCTGCAATTGTAACATTTGACGGTGTAGGAGAATGGGCAACAACTACTATAAGTGAGGGAAATAAAAATAATATTACAATGCAAAAAGAACTAACTTTTCCTCATTCATTAGGGCTGATATATAGCGTTTTTACGGCATTTTTAGGTTTTGAGATTAACGAAGGTGAATATAAAGTAATGGGAATGGCCCCATACGGTAAACCAAATTATGTTGAAAAAGTACGAAAAGTCATAAAATCAAATAAAGATGGCTCATTCACAGTAAATAAAAAATATATAAGTTATCACTATAGTACAAAAAACTCATTCTCTAAAAATTTTGTAAAACTTTTTGGTGAACCAAGAGAACCAGGAAAATTGTTCTTTACAAATCAAACTGGATACCCTGATTATTTTGGAGAAAAACCTAACGATTATGAATTACAAGTAGAATCAAATCAGTATTACGCGGATATTGCAGCTAGTATACAAAAAGTCACAGAGGAACTAGTAATAAACTTATTAAATCAAATTCCAGCTGAAAAATATGGATACAATCTTTGTCTTGCTGGAGGTGTTGCCTTAAACTCTGTAATAAATGGGAAAATTAAAAAACTAACTAAATTTAAAAATATTTATATACAGCCATCTGCTGGCGATGGTGGTGGAGCTATAGGTGCAGCGTTATCATTTATGCATCAAGCACTCAAAAAAAATCAAAGATTTATAATGGACCACTCCTATTGGGGCCCTAATTATTCTGATGATGAAATAAAAAAATCTTTAGATAAATATAGTTATAAGTTTGAATACTTCAAAAACAAGTCTAACTTACATGATTGTATAGTAAATGATTTGATTGATGATAAAGTGATCGGCTTATTTCAAAACAAAATTGAATGGGGACCCCGAGCATTAGGAAATAGAAGTATTATTGCAAATCCATCTAATTCTAAAATGAAGGATATAGTTAATGCAAAAATTAAATTTAGAGAACCATACAGGCCTTTTGCACCTTCTGTATTGGAAGATAAAATAGATGAAATTTTTGACGTAAAAAACAATTTAGAGCCTAACCCAAATGATTTTATGCTAAATGTTGTAGATGTAAAAAAAGAATTTATTAATAAAATCCCTGCTGTCTCACATATGGGAACAGCTAGAATACAAAGTGTAAGAAAATCAAACGAAGATTACTACAATCTAATAAAAAAATTTGAATCAAAAACTAATATTCCTTTGGTTTTAAACACTTCCTTTAATGTTAAGGGCGAGCCTATAGTCTGTAGTCCTGATGATGCATTAAATACTTTCACAATTAGTGGATTAGACAAGCTTGCATTAGGTAATTATTATATTTCTAAGGAAAATTAATGAGCATAATTAAATCTTTTAAAGGTAAATTTATAATTTTTTCAGAATTGATTAGCTTTTTATGGAAAGCTAAACTTTGGTGGATGATTCCTATGATTTCTGTGATGGTCATTTTATCCATGATAATCATATTCGGAACATCAACTGCTCTAGGGCCTTTTATTTATACTTTGTTTTAATTTACAGTCTGCTAAATTACATTTACAACTACTAACTTTCTTAATAAATTTATAAAGTTAACATTTTCTAAACAAAATAGATTTATTATACTCAAAATTAGTATTAATATAGTTGTAATGAATGGGTTAGCAAAAAAATTAACAGATAAGACAGCTAGTGTTAGTGTGATCGGATTGGGATACATTGGCCTTCCTTTATCAATATCTTTTGCAAAAGCAGGATTTAATGTATTCGGAATTGATATTGATAACTCTAAAATTCAAAGTCTGCATGAACAAAATTCGTATATATCTGATGTTTCTGACAAAGAATTAAAAAACACAATCAAAAACTATAAAATTACTTTCACATCAACTTACTCACCAATTATCAAATCAGACGTTGTGATTATTTGTGTACCAACTCCTCTAAATAAAACTAAAGATCCCGATATATCATATATAGTTAAAGTTTCAGAAGAAATTTCAAAATTTGATATAAATAAAAAATTGATTTGTCTTGAAAGCACAGTATATCCTGGTGCAACAGAAGAAGTGATTTTACCTATTTTAACTAATAATAATAATCTGAAAATTGGTGATGATTTTAATCTTTTATTTTCACCTGAAAGAATGGATCCAGGACAATCAAATTGGAATTTATCAAACACTCCAAAAGTAATAGGCGGAATTACTTCAAATTGTACAGAATTAGGACGAATCTTATACAATTCTGTCAGCGAAAATATAATTAAAGTATCATCTACAAAAGCAGCTGAAATGACAAAGCTATTAGAAAATACTTTTAGAGCCGCCAATATAGGTTTAATAAATGAAATGGCATTAATTTGTAAAAAACTTAATTTAGACATTTGGGAAATTATTGAAGCTGCAAAAACAAAACCTTATGGATATATGCCTTTTTATCCTGGGCCAGGATTAGGTGGACATTGCATTCCTGTTGATCCTAGATATTTAGAGTGGAAACTAGAAATGTTGAATACAGAATCAAAATTTATAAAACTATCTGAAGATATTAATTTTGGAATGCCAGACTATGTTGTCCAGTCAGCAGAAGAAATAATAAAAAAACACAACCTAAGCAATAAAATAAATATTATAGGCGTAACCTACAAACCAAATGTTTCTGACATCAGAGAATCTCCTGCAATCGATATAATGCAAATTTTATCTGAAAAAAATATAAAATTTGCATTTAATGATCCTTACATAAACAAAGTCGAAATTGAAAATTTGACAATAAGATCTGAATCTATAGAATCATTCTTTAACAATAAAGAACTATCAATAATCATTACAGACCACGCTAATTATGATTGGAATTATATTTCAGACAACTTGGAAGTTATTTACGATACTCGAAATGCACTAAGAAATATAAAAAATACCAAAATTAATATTTATAAATTATAAATTGTTATTATGCAAAAAATATCAGCTAATCAAAATTCGTTTTTTAAATTCAAAGAATTAGTAAATTACAAAGATTTACTATATTTTCTAGTTCTAAAAGACATTAAATCAAGATACGCACAATCAGTTATTGGAATAGGTTGGGCTATAATACAACCTGTATTCTTTATGGTTGTATTTACTATTATTTTTGGCAGACTAGCAAACTTAGATTCCGAAGGAGTTCCTTATGCGATTTTTAGCTTTTGTGCTTTAGTTCCGTGGACATTTTTTGCTAATGGNGTAACNGATTCTACAAACAGNCTTACAGCAAATATTGGNATGATAACTAAAATATATATTCCACGTTTATTNCTNCCTATATCAGCTATNATAGGAAAAGGAATAGATTTTNTTATTGCTTTGATAATTTTAGTNATTTTACTATTCTATTATCAAATAAATCCTGGACTCAAAGTATTATACGTNTTCCCNCTGACTTTTCTNCTTATAATATCTGCATTTGGAATAGGAACAATTCTTACTACATTAGCNGTTCANTACAGAGATATAAAATATGCNCTCCCATTTGGAATACAAATANTNATGTATTCGTCNCCTATAGCTTTCAGTTCNTCTATGATTCCAGATAAATANCAAACACTATTNGCAATAAATCCTATGGTTACAGTTNTTGANGGNTTCAGATATTCTTTTCTTGGAACNGGANCAATNAATACAAATATGATCATNGCGAGTTNAGTAGGAGCTATNACAGTATTANTGATCTCTTTNTACTACTTTACNAAGACNGAAAAATCATTCGCGGATGTAGCATGANAGAAAANATAGCTATACAAACTAAAAATATTTCNAANCGATATGTTATNGGAACTAAAAACTCAAAACCNAACACATTAGCTGGTGAAATTATNAATTTTNTANCTACACCAATTAGAAATTTCAAAAAACTTCGTAGTTTNTCNAANAACACANCANATAACACTAAAACTATTTGGGCATTACANGANATANATCTAACTATNAACGAGAANGAAATAGTTGGAATAATAGGATCNAATGGNTCAGGNAAAAGNACTCTACTNAAAATATTAAGNAANATCACAATACCTACAACTGGNGAGGCGTTAATAAATGGTAAAGTTGGTAGTTTATTAGAAGTNGGCACNGGTTTTCACGATGAACTCACNGGAAGNGAAAATATNTTTTTAAATGGCACAATNCTAGGTATGAATAAAAAAGAAGTNGAANAAAATTTNGANAAAATCATATCTTTTTCTGGNGTNTCAAACTTTATNGANACNCCNGTAAAAAGATATTCTAATGGNATGAGNGTAAGACTTGCTTTTGCAGTAGCTGCATATTTAGANCCCGAAATATTAATTATTGANGAAGTTTTAGCAGTTGGAGATTCTAGCTTTCAAAAACAATGCNTAGGNAAAATGGATGATGTTGCNAAATCAGGNAGGACAGTATTNTTTGTAAGTCATAATATGGAATCTATAATGACTNTATGTACAAGAGTNATATGGATAGATGAGGGNAAAATCATTAAAGANGGAGATCCTNTATCAGTAGTAAATGAATANCTNGAAACCACAAATACAATTTCTGAAACAAATATTAANTTAGAAAATATAAATAAACGNGGNGGNGANGGATCAATNAAATTTACAAATTTAACAATTNTNGATAAAAATCAAAAAGAAAAAACACAATTTAANATTGGNGATACTNTGAATCTNTCCGTTTCCTTAAANGCTATTGAAAAAGGTCTTTTAAATTCAAATTTAACTATTAAAATTTTAATCAAAAATCAAAACAACACAACNGTACTAAGCTTCAANAACGAATCATNTAATCATNTNATAAAATTANANGATAAAAATAANAAAATACAATTTTCTATTCCCAAATNACCACTNGGNCAAGGATTGTATTCTATAAGNCTTGAAGTATGGGTNAATGGNGGGAAAGCTGATACGGTTGGAGACGTAGGAGTNTTTGAAAGTACNCCTGGTGATTTTATTGGTAANGGAATNCCNGACCAAGAACATTCTCTTTTTCATACAAATTCTGTTTGGAGCTAAATTGGAAGCANTAATATTAGTAGGAGGNNNAGGTACAAGAATGAAATCNGTNANTANTGATTTGCCAAAATCTATTCTTGAAATTCAAGGAANNCCTTTTTTAGTATGGCTTATAANGTTATTAGAAAAAAACNATGTNAAAAAAATAATATTNTGCTTNGGTATNAAAAGTGAATTAATAATTGAATGNATTNATANATATGATTTCACANATATNGAAATANTATTCTCAGTAGAAAAAGAACCTTTAGGNACNGGAGGNGCNTTNNTACATGCNCTAAATCATATTANTAATGACAATTTNGTATTTATGAATGGAGATACNATGTTTGATATTCCTNTNAAACAATTATATTCAANGCACAAAAATAAAAATAATGATCTAACATACTCATTATCANANTTNGAAANCCAGCACACTGAATATGGAGGATTNTCATTAGANAANAATGGAAAANTAACTNAACATNTAATNGNAAAATCCAATTCTGNNAACCAAATTATAGATGCAGGTTTGAGGGTNGTAAACAAAAAATCACTCTTAGAATACCAAAACANACAAAAACNAAANTCATTTATNTCTTTCGAANATGANATTGCTCCATGGNTGATNAANAATAAAAATGTTTCAGGAGAATTGTTTGATAGNATATTTTTTGATATAGGTAACCCTAAATCTTATTCATATACAACTAAATACTTTGCTAAAATTAAAAATAAAATAATGATCACAAATGAATAATTCAGANTTNAATAANAAATTCCAAGANTACATCAAGCAATCAAATGCNGTGTCAATTNCCACNTCTGAAAAACAGGGAAANNAAGTAATAAATGCTGCGAAATTATTATTCGANTGTTTANCNAAAGGTAATAAAATAATGATTTGCGGNAACGGNGGNAGTGCTTCAGATTCTAGTCATTTGGCTGCAGAATTTACAAACAGGTTTTCAANTGATATNGAACGAGATGGGCTNGCTGCTATTTCATTAGCTACAGATAGTGCTTTTATAACAGCNCATNCAAACGATTTTANTTTTGACACAATTTTTTCAAGACAAATTGAATCAATAGGNNTAAAAGATGATACTTTAATTGCAATCTCAACAAGTGGAAAATCTATCAATGTAATAAAAGCAATTGATAAAGCTAAGAGTATGNATATNAATGTNATCTCACTAACAGGAAATAACNCAAATCTNAATAAAATATCTGATATAACTATAAATGTTCAATCNGAAAACACTCAACATATTCAGGAAACCTTANTAAAAATTGAACATATGCTAATTTATTTTGTAGAACAATTAATTTATAAAAAATGAACATAAAAATTCCTAAACATTTAAAAAAAATTAGAAAAATCCAACAAACTCCTAAAGACTTGATAGAGTTTGAAGAACTAGTTAAAAAACACTATGAAAATGGCGAAATCAGAGCACCTATTCATTTGTCAAAAGGGAATGAAAATCAACTCATTAAGATATTTGAATATATATCTGAAAAAGATTGGGTATTTTCTAGCTGGAGAAATCACTATCATGCTTTATTACATGGAATGAACAAAGACATTNTATTAAAAGAAATCATAGAAGGAAGAAGCATGAGCACAAATTCAACCAATCCTAAATTTTATTCTTCTTCTATAGTAGGCGGAATTATTCCTATTGCCACTGGAGTAGCCAAAGCTCTACAAAAACAAAAAAGTGGAAATAAAGTATGGTGTTTTATTGGTGACATGACTTTTGAAACAGGAATATTTCACGAAAGTTATAAATATGCAAGAAATTTCAATTTGCCTATTGAATTTATTGTAGAAGATAATAATTTAAGTACAAATACTCCCACAGATGAAACATGGGGTGTTAAAACAAAAAATATTCCTAATGATATTATTTATTATCAATATGAAAGGGATTATCCTCATCATGGAACAGGGAATTGGGTGCTTTTTTAATGAAATATATAGATGAATTAATAAATTCAATGGAATGGTTAGGTAAGCAAAATAATACTATTTTTCTTGGGCAATCTGTTAAATATAGCGGGAATGCAATCTTTAACACTCTCAAAACAGTTCCTGATGAAAAAAAAATTGAAACTCCAGTATTTGAAGATTTGCAAATGGGACTATCTATGGGGATGGCCTTAGAAGGTTTCGTGCCTATTACCTGTTATCCAAGATTTGATTTTCTGATATTAGCTTGTAATCAACTAATCAATCATCTAGATAAAATAAGATACATGTCTAATAATAAAATGCAACCTCGCGTGATAATAAGAACCTCTATTGGTTCAAAAAATCCACTAGATGGCGGTGTTCAGCATACTCAAGATTATACTGAGGTGTTCAAAAAAATGTGCACAGNAATTGATGTGGTAATGCTTGATGATCCTAAAGATATCTTTCCTAAATTTAAAAATGCTTACGAAAGAAAAGACTCCAAATCTACTCTATTAATAGAACATGGTGATTATTATAATGAAAAATAAACTCTATCTATAGGAATTATAACTATGAAAGTATTAATAACAGGAATAACAGGAAATGTAGGTAGCCATTTAGNNGACTATATTCTTGAAAATCANAGTAATGCAAAAGTNTANGGATTGCTTAGATGGAGAAGNCCTTTAGACAACNTTGAAAATATAAAAGATNAAATTAATTTAGTATTAGCTGATTTNAATGATTTAAATTCAATGATTAATGCACTTGAATCAATTAAACCAGATATTGTTTTTCATCTTGCTGCTCAGTCATTTGTACAATTTAGCTTTGCNGCACCAGCNGAAACATTAAATACAAATGTAATTGGAACTTCTAATTTATTAGAAGCTATTCGCTTAACAAAAATAAAACCTAAAATTCATATTTGNAGTTCATCTGAAGTATATGGNCAGGTGAAAAAANATGAAGTTCCAATAACCGANTCTAATCCATTCAGGCCCGCCAGCCCTTACGCAGTTTCTAAAGTAGCTGAAGATATGTTAGGTTANCAATATTATTTGTCTTATGATATGCACATCGTAAGAACNAGAATGTTCACTCATACAGGACCAAGAAGAGGTGATGTTTTTGCNGAAAGTTGGTTTGCAAAACAAATAGCTATGGTAGAAAAAAAAATAATTATGAATCCAATTAAAGTTGGNAATCTTGATAGTATCAGAACAATTATGGATGTCAGAGATGCAGTAAGAGCTTATTGGATGATGATGGAAAAATCACCTNCAGGAGAAGTNTATAATATTGGAGGAGACACAACTGTAACTGTTAAAGAAATTTTAAACAAATTAATTGAATACTCTGANAAAGATATTNAGTACAAAACTGACCCAAGCTTACTTAGACCTTCTGACGTCACNCTACAAATACCAAACACAGATAAATTCAAAAAACTTACTGGNTGGGAACCTNAAATCAAATATGAAGACACACTATTGGATCTTTTAAATTATCAAAGAGAAAAAATAAAATGATAGTATCAAGAACNCCTTATAGNATCTCATTCTTCGGTGGAGGAACAGATTATCCTGATTGGTATACCAAAAATGGTGGAAGTGTATTATCAACTACAATAAATAAATATTGTTATATTTCAGCAAAATATAACACAAACTTAGATGTGATAAATCACAAAATNATATGGTCTCATATAGAAAATGTATATTCATTTAAAGATATACTACACCCTGCAGTTAGAGAAGGGTTATTACAAATGCAAATGGATGAAACAAAAGGTTTAGAAATTTACCATAGCGGAGATCTCCCTGCTCGNACAGGAATTGGAAGTAGTTCTTCATTTTGTGTNGGACTAATAAATTCNTTAGCAAATTTAAACGAAAAGCCTCTTAATAAAACTGATTTAGCTCTTAAGGCAATAGAATTAGAGCAAAACATATTAAACGAGAAGGTTGGATCACAAGACCAAATTGCAGCATCTTTTGGAGGTTTTAANAAAATTATTTTCAACAAAGATTCGTCATTTNATGTTGANAAAATAGAAATAAAACAAGAAACACNGAGTACATTAAATAAAAACATGTCATTGTATTACACTGGAACCCGAATAGGAAGAAATTCATCAGATGTAATTTCTGACATGGTTAATAATTTCGACTCAAATTACTCTTTGTTAACTGAATTAGAGAGTTTTGTTGAGGAAGGAATTGCATTGTTGAAAAAATCAGACATAAGCAACTTTGGTAAATTGTTAAATGAATCATGGAAAATCAAAAAATCACTAGGCAAAGAGATATCAAATGAACATATTAATGAAATTTATGATACTGCTATAAATTGTGGTGCCTACGGAGGTAAAATTTTAGGAGCTGGTGGAGCTGGTTTTATAATGTTTATAATCCCTGAATCTAACAAAACAACGCTTAAAGAAAAATTAAAAAATTGCACAGAAGTTCCATTTGAATTTGAGAATAGCGGTAGCAANATCATATTAAATTCTAAATCTGTNTAATTATGNATATAATCAACAAAACTGTATACAAAAATAAATGGTTTGAGATAGTAAATAAAAAATATACAAAAGAAAATAAAACNTATTATATTTTCAACATCCCGNACAGNTCGGTAATTCTTCCAGTCACCAAANATAATGAATTTATTATTGTTAAACAATTTCGAGAAAGTTTAGACGATTTCAGNTTAGAACTACCNNCAGGATTTATAGATGAAAATGAAACGCCATTGATTTCAGCNAAAAGAGAATTATTGGAAGAAACTGGTTATCACTCTAACGAATTTGAATATTTAGGAAAAGGNAGATTGATGATGAATCGTACAAANTCATTACAACACCTTTTCGTAGCAAAAAANGTAATTAAAACATNAAACCCCGCTAATGGAATAGANGTAATAAAAATTCCTCCAAAAAAATTATATAATTTAATATCNAGTGATGATTTTATACAGTTATCAGGGTGTGGTTTAATACTTAAATATTTAATAAATAATAATCAAATATGAAATATAAATTCAGCAAAAATCTCACAGATTTAATATCCAATAAAAAAATCATTGTTACAGGNGGTACAGGNTTAATAGGCAGACAAGTCATTGATATGCTTTCNCAATTCAATTGNGAAATAACATCAGTTTCAATGGACAATTTAGAGCTTAATGAAAATTGTAGGTATGTTTATGGAGATTTGACTGACTTTAATTTTTGTAAAGATATAACAAAANATTTCGACATAGCTATACATACAGCAGGAATAAAAGGTTCAGTAGAAGTGACAAAAACTAAGCCAGCTAGTTTTTTTGTGCCTATGCTTTTAATGAATACCAATTTTTTAGAAGCTTGTAGAATAAATGATATCAGCTATGTNACTTTTACAAGTTCTATAGGAGCTTACAGTGCTANTGAAATATTTGTAGAAACTGACGAGCTTGATCTTAATCCACCCATGGATTCATTCCCAGGTTGGGCTAAACGAATGGCTGAACTGCAAATACAAGCATANAATATTCAATACNCTACCAATTCTTTTTCAATTGTTCGGCCNGCAAATGTTTACGGACCAGGTGATAATTTTGATCCAAATAATGCAATGGTTATTCCTTCGCTTATAAATAAAATTACCAGAGGTGATGATCCNGTAGNAATTTGGGGTGATGGTAATGCAGTTAGAGATTTTATATATAGTAAAGATGTAGCATATGGAATACTATTATCCTTNCTCAATAATAACAAAATTGGCTACTATAATTTAGGTAGCGGTGTTGGAATTACTATAAAAGANTTAGTAGAAACATTGNATAAACTTATCAACTTTAATTACATATTTGACAAATCAAAACCCTCAGGCGCTCCAAAAAGAATTATGGACTTAAATAAGTCAAAAAAAGAATTAAATTTCGAACCACAAACAACCCTTTTAGATGGCCTTCAAGAAACTATTGAATGGTTTAANGAAAACAAAACAGATTATTTACAAAAACAAAATTATTTTCTAGATGAATAAATTTAATATTGAAAAAACAAAATTATCAAAAGTATTAAAAATTACTCCTCCAACTATATTTAATGATTTTAGAGGTAATTATATAGAAACNTATAATGAAGATATTTATAACCAAAATGGTATAAATATCAAATTTATACAAGACGACATATCAACTTCCAAANAAAATGTNCTAAGAGGAATACATGGAGATGAAAAAACATGGAAACTAGTTTCTTGNCTACACGGAGAATTTTATTTAGTTATAGTTAATTGGGATAANAATTCCAAAGAATATCAACAATGGATATCATTTGAAATGAGCTCTTCTAACCCTTTTCAAATACTAATCCCACCCAAATATGGCAATGGACACNTAGTTACATCNAAAGAAGCAATTTTTCACTACAAACAATCTANTTTATATGACAGAGATTCTCAATTTACAATTCATTGGAATGATCCAAAATTAAAAATTAAATGGCCTACNGAGAANCCCATACTTTCAGAAAGAGATAAAAATGAATAATAAATTATCAAATAAAAATATTTTAGTATTAGGAGGAAGTGGATTTGTTGGTTCAAACCTACTTNAGAAAATAANCANATTAACAAATAAAATAACAGCAACTTACCACTCTAACGAACCAAAGTATAATAATGAACACATTAATTGGGTAAAGATAAATCTAACAAAAGATTATCAATACAAAAAATTAATGAAAGATAAAGAAATTGTTTTTATTTGTGCAGCTTATACCAAAGGTGCATCAGTTATAGTTAATTCACCAATGGATCTTGTGACACCAAACATAATTATGAACTCAAATATATTAGAAAATTGTTATAAGTTTGGTGTAAAAAAAGTAATATTTTTAAGTAGTTCAGTAGTTTATCCTGAAATGGATGTAAGTATAGATGAATCTCTGGCTTTAACAGGAAATCCTCCTGAAATTTATTTTCCTGTAGCTTGGATGAAAAGATATACAGAAATTTTATGCAAAACTTATAGCAAAAAAATCAAAAATGGTTTTTCAAGTTTGATTATAAGACCTTCTAATTTATACGGTCCCTACGATAATTTTCACCCAAAAGAATCTCATGTTATCCCTTCTTTAATCAGAAGAGTAGTAAATAAAGAAACTCCATTTAAAATTTGGGGAACCGGGGAAGACAGCAGAGATTTCATTTACATTGATGATTTTATTGAAGGTGTAATAAATGCAGCTAACATTGACGAACAATTTATGGATATCAATTTAACAACAGCACAAAATAAAACAATTAATGAAATTTTAGAAAATTTATTTGAAATTGAAAACTATTATCCTGATGTAGAATACGATACCACTCAACCACAGACTATAAATAAAAGATTGCTAAGTAATGAAAAAGCAAAAAATCTAATTAATTTTAAGTTAAATACATCAATTAAAGAAGGTTTAGCAAAAACTATAAAATGGTACAAAGAAAATGAGCAAAATTAATTCAAATAAAAGAATTAGTTTTATATTGGTTACTAAAGATAGGCCAGATTTAGTTCGAATTGCCTTAGATAACATAAAAAAAATCCTAACAAAAGAAGATGAACTTATATTAATAAATGGTGGCGAAAATAACATAAGTAATCCACTTATTAATAAAACCATTAAAGAAAAAGATAAAAGTCCAGGACATGCAATAAATAAAGGGATAATGATTTCTGAAGGTAGGTATATCAGAACAGTTTCAGACGACGATATAATTCGTAAGCAACAATTTAATGAAGCTATTGATATTTTAGACAAAAATTTATCAATTGATTTTTTGGTATGTGGAGGTATAAGAGAAAGAGAAAACAAAAGATATCCGTTTTATATACCTAAAAACTCAAACTACGGTGAAAATATGCAAGATATTTCTAAATTCGGTGCTTGTGGACAAGGATTTATTATTAGAACTAGTTCATTACCTCTAATAGGATTACATCCAACTGGATTAGCATCAGATGTAGAATATGTAATACAGGCTATAGCAAATGGCGGAAAAGTAAAGTTTTGCAGAATAAATTTATTTCACCACCCAATACACAAAGATAGCGTAACTGTAAAATACAAATCATTGTGGCAAGATGATTTAAACAAAATATATCAAAAATATAATATTAAAATTAAACAAAAGCCTTTTCACAGAAAATTACTTGGTTTTATATATAAAAACTTATTACCAACTTCTTATGAAAATAGACAGAAAAAACATCAGAAAATAAACTTTAATAAAGATTTATTAAACGAAAACTCACCATTATGGGATAAAGGATTTAGCTAGTCAATTAATTCGTTTATTTTAGCAAGCACATCTTCATAACTATCAAAATAAAAACAATCTAAATTATTATTCACATAATAATCGTAAAGTTTACTTGTAGCAAAAACATAATCTGATTTCAACGAAGAATTGAGATCAGTTAAACTATCACCTAAATATATGATTTTAGAATAATTATCTTTATGATATTCAGTAAAACTATTTTTAAACTCAGAACTAATAGGATTTCCAAACGGATCAATATATTTAATTTCAATTCCATCATTAACAAATTGTGAAATTCCCGAATATATAGGAACAGAATTACAATCTATTCCGATAGATTTGAGAGATGATTTAATATAAAAATCCACACCACTACTAACAATTTTATAATCAATCTTTTTGTTTAATATAAAATCATAAAATTGTTTAAATCCCTTACGAAATTTTACATTATTGCAAACAAACTCATTTAGTTGTTTTTCAGTAAAATTTAAAAACTGAAAACTGTAAATATTACTTTCTTCTACAGAAATTTTCCCTGATCTATAATTTTGATATATGGTATCCCAATTGGCTGGACCAAATTTGTCATGTATTTGTTCACTAACATTACCTATGGTAATAGTATTATCAAAATCTGATTGTATTAATATAGGTTTTTTATTTTTCATTATTTATTTTTGATAATACTTTCTTAACCAAATCTTTTGCTGTCAAATAATGATACTTTAAAGCATCATTATTTGATCCATTAACCGGAATGTCAGTAATACCTATATTAGTTATATTCTTGTCATTTATCTGAGTATTCATATAACTTCCCAAACCTGTGAAGATCATATGATCTTCAACTGTAAAAATTTTATCTATACCTTTTGTAACATTATAAAACCAATTTTTATCGATATAATTTAACCACGGCAAATTTATAACCTTAGCACTTATATTCTGTTTTTCTAATAATTTTGAAGCTCTGATGCATTCATCTAGCATATAAGGATTGTAAGAAAAAATAGCCAAATCGTAGCCTTTTTCAACAATATATCCTTGTCCATAACTTAATTCGTTATCAAAAGTCATAAATGATAATTCTTTGAAAGGAATACTTGTAATTCTAATAAATGTACTTCTTTTTGATATATCAAGTGCATATTTGATTATAAATTTAAGATCATTTACTGACGCAGGATGAAAAACATCCATTCCGGGTATATTTCCCATCAATCCTATATCTCTCACACTTTGATGGGAATGTCCTGGGCCTGATGGTAATAAGCCACATAATCCTGAAACATAAACTATTTTAGATTTTTCAGTAGCATTATTATAAATTTGTTCGTTAGCTCTTGTGGTTAAAAAAGAAGCAAATGAATGAACAATAGGGATATATTCTTCAAGTGCTAAAGTTCCTGCCTGAGAAACCATGTCTTGCTCAGATATACCGCATTCTATATATTTTGTTGGAAATTTTCTTTTAAATTCAGTTAATCCGTGATCTTTCATAAGATCTCCGTCCATAACAATCATTTTGGAATTATCAGCATTTTCTAACAATAATTTTGAATAATTCTCTAATAAGTTAACATTGCTTGAATTCGAACTCTCATTAATCTTAGTATAATTTTCAAAAACAATTCCTCTTTCTCCAAAA
Organism: Chloroflexota bacterium; assembly: GCA_002715665.1. The sequence continues at coordinate 42,606 of PAZO01000007.1, forward strand.
TTTTTTAATTTTGAGTTTAATAATTTTTTCAATTCTAGAAGAGCTTTACAATAATCCTCGTAACTTAATGCTCCACTATGATAAGGATATTCATAATCTGGTTCTTTTATTTTTTCATCTGCATGCATAAATGAAACTCCATAACCTTTTACAGTATTAGCAATAATAACTTTTGGTTTGTCATCTATAGATTTCAGATTTTCAAAAGTAGAATATATTTCTGAAAGATTGTGGCCATCAATTTCTTCTACATGACAACCAAATGATTCAAATTTCAAACGTAAATCTCCATTGTCAGAAGTCAAATTTACCCAATTATCTGATTGGATTTTATTATTATCCACAATAATATACATTTCTGACATTGATTCATTACTGGCTGACCGCAAAGATTCCCAAATTTGACCTTCTTGAAGCTCTCCGTCACCTAATAAAACTAGAATATTTCTATTAATTCCCTTCATTCTCGCAGATTTTACAAACCCTTTAGCTTTTGATATCCCCATTCCCAAAGATCCAGTATTTGTTATTATTCCAGGAGTATTTACATCTGGGTGACCAGGTAATCCATCAAGCATTCTTAATTGATGAATTTTTTCAAAATCTAAAAGATCAAAAATTGTCATTATTGAATATATAGCAGGAGCGTCATGACCTTTAGATGAAAAAAATAAATTTTGATTTTGTTGGTTTGTTATTTGAAACTCTGAGAAAATGTAACTTAATAACTCCATGCTACTAAATGATGTGCCTATGTGGCCTGACCCTGCTTTATTTATCATGTACAAAGTATTAATTCTTGATATTAATGAAATCAGTTCAGTTTTGTTAATCTTATCTATTTCTAAAGAAGTGATTCGAGTAATTTCTTCTTTAGAAATATAACTTAATTTATTATTCATTATAATTCCTCGGATTTTTCATATGGTTTTATTTCTATATTTGGTAACAATGCTAGTTTATTTTGAATTAATGTCTCTGCAACAACCCAATCTGTCGGGGTATTAACATCAATGCCTTCATAACCATTTGTAAAAAATGGAGCGATTTTACTACCTGAAATAGTACCTGTATCATAAACAGAACTTTTTTTTACAATCTCTAAACTTGCATTTTGTACATATATTTCAGGTAAGGAAGAATATTGCATACTATGATATGGTTGCCCATATTCATCAGATATAATGTTATTCATTAAAGGTTTTATATACTCACCTTCATAATTCCACATTTTGTATGGATGTTGCCCACATAGTTCAACTGCGCGGATTGAATCAATAGATTTTTCTTTTGTTATAAATTCTTTCCATGCTCTTTTCAATGTTAATTCATTACGAAATGGACTAGTTGGTCTCAAAATACAAACATATGAATAATTTTTTTTTAACTCATCAAGTTTTTTCATTGTAAAATCAAGCCATTCAAAATCCGGTGAATTATCTTTAGCATATTCTTTTGGCCTTAAAAAAGGAATTTCCGCGCCATAATATTTAGAAATATTTGCTATTTCAGAGGAATCTGTCGAAACCATTACAGAATCAAATACTTCTGAATTTATGGCAGATGAAATTGTATAAGCAATTAGAGGATGATTTTCCAAATATTTTATATTTTTGTTAATTATTCTCTTCGATCCTGACCTGGCAGGAATCAAAGCTATCACGCTGTTATTCACCATGCGCTAAATCCTCCATCAATGACAATATCTGTTCCTGTTACATAACTCGAACTGTCAGATAACAAAAAAATCAAAGCACCTCGAAAATCTTTAACATCAGCCATTCGACCCATAGGAACTTTATCAATATATTTTGATACAAATTCTTTATCTTGATTATTATAAACACCCCCTAAAGTCATTGAATTTACTCTTACATTATTTGATGCCCAATAAGTTGATAGGTATTTTGTCAGATTTGCTAATCCTGCTTTAGACGCTCCGTATACAAAAGGCTTAAAAAAGCTTTGGTCACTATCTGAAAAATGAGAATACAATCTTTGGTCTGGAGACAAGTTCCCATAAAGAGAATTTATATTAACAATTGACCCTGCATTATTTTGAGCCATTTCATTTCCAATGATCTGAGAGCAAAAAAAAGCTCCCTTAAGGTTAACATCCATCACTCGGTTCCAATCTTCTTCAGAATAATTTTCAAAACTAACATTAGAGCCTAAATTAGAGTTTGGAGGAGAGTCAATTCCTGCGTTATTAATCAAACCAAATGGAATTCCCCATTCTTTTTTAACAATTTCAAGGACTTCTTTGATTTCTTCTTTTTTGGTTATGTCTAAATTAAAATACTTCAAATTTTCCGAAACTTTAATTTTCTCAGAATCATTAATATCTAAAACAACAATCTTTGCTTTGGCATCTAATAAGGTTTTAGTGAAATCAGTCCCTAAATTACCTGACCCTCCTGTAATGAAAATGATTTTATCTTTTAATGAAAAAAAATTTAGCATAATGTTTCTCAATTACAATTTATAATATAGGGGGAATTTTAATTTTTTCAAAATAATCAATCACTTCCCTAACAACTCCGTTACCACCAGAATTTTTAGTAACAAACACATTGGTATTTTGTTCTTTAAATTTATCTATAACATCATTACTTGTATCAGGTACAATCACAGGTAATCCAACGTGTAATAAACATCCTAGATCATTAATATCGTTGCCCACAAAAGCAATTTGATCAATTTCAAAATTTCTAGTTTTAATATTGGTCTTTAAATCTTGAAATTTATCACCTGAAATATGATGATCAATTTTTATTTTTTTACATCTAGCACTAACTGTTTGATTTGTTTCGCTAGAAAAAACAATATAAGGGACTTTCTCTAATTCAAAATTTTGTCTTCTATTAGCTTTTGATATTCCCATACTGTCATACTTAGAATTTTTGATGATTTCTTTACCGTCCTCAGTTGTGTAAACACTATTGTCGGTAAAAACTCCATCAAAATCAAAAACTACAATTCTGATATTTTTTGCAATCTCATTCATTTCTTCAGAACCAAAGATTTTAAAATTTTTTTCATTTATAAAATTGCTATTCATATCTAATTGATTTGGTTTTTATTTAAATCTTCATCTTTAGAAATAGCAATATTTATTTTTTTACCAATAAAATTATCTAATTCATGGGGAGGAGTTCCGTTACCTGGAATTTTAATAGCAATATCTTCTTTTTTTAAAACTGTTCCCTCTCGTAAGTCTTTTGATGCAACTAATTTTTTTCGTAGTTTAAACATTGCAGGTTTTTCATTTTCTAATAGTTTTTTTTCTCCTGTTCCCATAGCAAGTTTAGAACGATACAAATCCCTAGTTAACTTCTTTAGCCCTATTGGTTCTAAAGAAAAAGGCTGATCAGTTCCTTTCATAGATCTATTTAATGTGAAATGTTTTTCGATAATTCTTGCCCCTAGAACATAACCTACTAATGCTAATGCAATTCCACTTTGATGATCTGAAAGGCCAATTATATTATTCTCAAATTCTTCCAAATAGGTATTAATAACAGAAAGGTTCATATCAGACGGTTGAGCAGGGTAAACTGAGCTACATTGTAATATTGATAATTGATTATTATATTTACTAATTTTATCGTAAGCTCTTTTAACGTCATCCAAGCTTGCTCCTCCTGTACTAACAATCATTGGTCTTCCAGTAGAGGCAATATATTCTAAAAAAGGAGTATTAGTTATATCAGCAGAAGCAGTTTTATATGCGGGTAAATTAAATTCTTCTAAAAAATCTACACTTTGAAAATCAAATGGAGTTGCGAAAAACATGATTTCATGTTCACGAGCAAAGTCAATTAAGTGTTTATATTCTTCGTTACCAAATTCCAAATATTCTCTATGCTCACCATAAGTTTCTGCAAAACTGTTTGAATTTATATAGGGCATATCATACATTTCTTGAGTAAATAATTCTTGATTATTCCTTTTTTGGAATTTTACTGCATTAGCACCTGATTCTTTAGCAGATAAAATCATTTTTTCTGCAATATCAATTTTACCCATATGATTGGCTCCAATTTCTGCTACAACAAAGCATTCAGAGTCTTGAGTGATTTCCACATCTCCAATATTAAATTTACGTGACATAGTTTTCCTTCTAAGATTTATAGTTATTTTATAAATGTAACATAGTTAAAATAATACATATTAGGGTGTTTTTACATTAAAAATATTTTTTTACCCACTTCCTTGAATCAGATTGCCAATTCCCAATTAAAGTAACTAAAATTGAGAAAATAATTATTTTGACATCCAACATTATTGTTTGATTATTAATATATAACAAATCATATCTTAATTTATTTTTAGGCGTAGTATCGTAAGAACCTAGTAACTGGGCTAATCCGGTTAAACCTTGGGGTGCATTAAGTCTAAGATAATACGGGATATTCATCTTTTCAAATTCTTCATATAATTCTGGTCTTTCAGGCCTTGGACCAACTAAACTGATATCTCCTTTTAATATATTTATAATTTGAGGTATTTCATCAATTGCATATTTTCTTATAAACTTCCCAGTTTTTGTTAACCTAGGATCACTGTTTTTAGCAGCCCAAACTGCACCAGTAGTTTGTTCAGCTTCTTTAATCATTGATCTAAATTTAATTAATTTGAATATCTTCTTATTTTCTCCTAATCTATTTTGTGTATAAAAAAATGGCGGCCCATCTTCAAACAGCAAAAATAAGAGGACAAATATAACAACAATAAATAATATTGGCATTAACAATGTAAATCCAATTACAATAAAACTTAAATCTATAGTTCGTTTAATCATATATTAACCATTATTCGTATTAATCTAAGATACAAATGTTAATAAATTATTAAAGATAACATACCAAAGCCTTTATTGGCA